>JAKSBJ010000197.1 GCA_022361195.1 Flavobacteriales bacterium | reverse complement strand
TTCTTGCTGTTCGGCAATGAGCAAACTATCTCTTTCGTTCAACTCTTCAGGAGTAAAAGTCATTTTCCCGGAATCAGAACACCCCATTAAACCAAGGAGAAAAAAGAACGGAAAAACAAATTGGAAATATGGGAATTGTTCTTTTCTCATTTGAATAAATTTAATGTTTTACTTCTAAAACCTATACTGTGAAGATTATTTGTTCATGGTTAACTTGCATCACTTTATTCTAACGAAACATACCCCACATATATAATGTGACTGCTATTCCCGCGGCATTTCCTCCATGCGTGGTCGCATTTGACATACCATCTATTGAACTTTGACTAGCTGTAATTATTCCCGGAGAATTATAAGCTGCTGTTACCATGTTCGCAACATTCGCTTCCCGATCTGCGGCATCTCCAATCCCTTTAACTCTATTACCTTGCTCATCATCTATTTGTAAATCAGAACTAACATAATTGTAGATTTCATTTCCCATTACGCCACTTGCTGTGAATCCAAACTTCTTTTGCCACGGCTTATCCGTATTCTTACCCATTTTATTAATCAAAATAGCAATTTCCTTTGCCGCAGCTTCAATAGCATATTGAGGTATCCATAGCATTTCTTTTGCCAATTCAAATTTGGCCTTTTCCGTCAGCTCGTTATCATTTAAATCGGGATAGATCTTTTTTAATTCTTTCTTTTCCTTATTCAGTTCTTTTTCAGAAAAATCAATCAAATTATCATCAACCGCTGTTTGGATTTGAATTTGTGCCATTCCAATACTTCCTTCTGTTTGATTAACATCTACAACGCTAATATCACTTAACTCTGCTATAAGAACAGTGGCCAAAAGTTGCTTTGGAATTTGATTCGCATTTGCACTTTCTTCTATTTGATTCTGATAAGGCCCTAAATTCCAATATATCCATGAAGCTAATTCCGGATCTTCCAATTCCATTACTGTAAATACGTCTGTCACTCCTCTTGTCATCACCAATTCCTTTGGTTTAAGCTTTTTCTTTTTATTCTTTGCTTCACTCAAAGTCATTTCCTGCTCCATTAATTCTCCAGCTTCTACCAAAGGGGACATCTTAATCCTTTCACGTCTCATTTTTCCACCTAAGGCAAAAGAATCATCACTGTAATAGGCTAATTCTAATCCATCCCAAAATTTTGCTGTTGGAATTTTTATTTTGTCTCCTTTCTGAACCCACTCGATTGTTTTAGAATCCTTATTATTCAAATATTTAATCGCATCTTCTACTTCTCTTGGATAAAGTCGAACCCATCTGTTAGGGTTATTGGGAGAACCATTTGTCGGATCATCTTTTGCTCGATTTTTTGTATCCGCCTTTATTTGTTCAGCAATTTCACCACTTTTAAGACTTATTATCTGATCAACTGTCCAATATTCCCATTTAGTTGAGTCTTCTTGAATATCTATTTTTTCCTGTTCGAGAGAATCATTTATTTCTGTTTCTGATAATGGATCAGCAATCCTTTCAACTTCCAAATCAGGTTTACAACTTTGAATAGAAATTCCGGTTTTCATGCGCGGAATAACTTTTTCTGAGAATCCTTTTAACCCATCCCACATTGACCCTAGTGCACCCTTTGTAGACTGCTCGGCTTCGGCTTCAAGAGCATTTTGATTTGCATTTCCTTTAGCTTCTTTACCACCTGCGTCTTTTTGTTGAATAGCATGAGCCATTTCATGAGCAATGAGCAAATCTCCTTTTGCTGAATCAGGTTTATACTCACCTGCTCCAAAAACCATATCATTGCCTGCCATGAATGCCTTAGAATCATGTTTTGCTGCTAATTGAGCAGCATCCGAACCATCATGTATCTTCACATCTGGCAAGTCATTACCATAAGCAGATTGCATTTTGGATTGAGTAGATGTTGGCAATGTTGCACCCTCTCCAAGTTTCCCTTTTATTTCATGCAAATCCATGTTTTCTACATCGGCTGGGGCAAGCTCAGCTGGAATGCCCTCGGGTATATCGGTAATTTTGCCTGTTTCTAACCAAGAAGAAACGCCTTGCTTAACTCTGCTCAAAACGGCATAGATTAAATCGTAGGCATTCGTAGCTCCGGCAGCACTGGGTTCATATTTCAAAATAGCATCTTCCAAATGTTCAGCGCTATTCTCATGATAATAATTAAACCAATGTGGCAACCATGGGCAATCAGCTTCACTAAACCGTGTGCCCTTAAAGAGTGTTTTAAGTTCATCGCGAACGGAACTTTCCAATAAAACCAAAAAAGCGTCCTTTGTCAATTGCCCTGGCATTGGAACTGAATCGTCGCTGATGATATACCCAGCAGATCCAGAAATAGATGATTGCAAATCCGAATCGTGAAAAGGGTCCTGATGGAAAACATTTGAATGAAAGGGATTATTTTGATCCGAATCTGATTTCGACGCTATATGCCCTGAAGCATTGCTTTTCTCTTTGGACCGATTAATCTTAATATCTTCATTCATAGCAGTTAGATTTCTATTAATTGGTCTAAATAATCTCTGTTGAGAATAATGGCTCCACTGTGTATTGGATCAATCTTTGCCTCTAAGGAAAATTTGATGATTCCTTTTTTGATGAGAACGTTGTTCTTTAGCTCTTTGATAAGTTCCAATTTTCTGGACAAATCATACTTTGCACCTAAAAACAAATAAGTCATTCCGGTTGGTATAAAACCTCTGTACTGAATTCCAACTAATCCACCAGCCTCACTTAATGGTCTTCCTCCACTGTTTGTTTTTCCTGCTAAAAAATTATCTAGTAATTCAGGCTTGACATGTGGAGCAAGAGATAACGCTAACAAAAGTCTATCTGAAGCTGTCAAGGCTTCGTTTTGAACAAAATGGGCATAAGCCGAATTCTCTAATATAAGCTCAGGAGGTTCTGGAATACTTGAATCTGAATTACCAGTAATTGAGCTATTCCCTTGTCTTAACCTAACAGCTATTAACTGTTGAAGCCAATCCATTTCACGGATGATATTCTGAGTATTAACGGACATTAAGCAGCTTGTAAATCAACAATTTAAACTACATAAAGCTACTAACAACTATCTAGTTAATCACCCGTCTTTAAACCTAAAACAATAGGTATAAAAACCTATTGCAAAAAATCCTGTCACACTCAAAATCAGCTACCTACAGTTTAATCGAAAAGATAGGCTCTCTCCTATTTCAGGGCTAACCTAAATCCAAAAACGGGTAATTTATCTTGCATAAAATCCAAATCGGTGGCCCGATTAAAACCCAAACGTTCATACATTCCCCAAGCAAGTTTCATCGATTTAGTGGTATGAATAACCATGGTTTCGCACTCACTGGATTTTCCTTTTTCCAGGCAATATTCGGTCAACATTTTTCCTAATCCCAAACCTCTGGTCTTAGGATCAACTCCCAGTAATCGGAACCCACAAGCGTTTTTCTCCTGCGGCGCTGTTCCACCTGAACCATAATCTTGCATGTCGTTAAAGTAAACCACAGCTCCCCCAATTTCACCATGTTGAGAGACGGCCACCAACAACTCTATTCGGTCATTTTTGGTTAGTTGCCCCACATTGCGAAGCATATCATAATACTGTGGCTGTTCATCTTTATCCGGAAAACCTTTTACCTCCGAATAAACTTCAACCAATAATTCTCCCACTCGCTCAAATTCCTCCGGTTTTGCGTTCCGAACTGAATAAGCATGATAATGTTTGAGAACTGCCATTTCCATTGGATTCTCCTGGAGTTTTTGGTTGGTTTGATGGAGGTGATTTAAAAACTCATTGGCTCTTTCACCAAAAAGCTGCTCCAAATAGGTGTGAAAACCTTGCCAAACATCAATTAATTTGGATTCCAGATCTCTCCCTTTTTCATTTAATCGTATCAGCTTGGAACGATTGTCAGTTGGATTAGGCAAAATATCAACATAAGCAGAGACTTCCATTTCCCGCACTACATTTTTTACCGTAATGCGACTAAAAGAAATTCCTTGGGTAATTTCCATCACTGTTAAAGCCCTATTACTATTACTCAAAACATAATAAACCGGAAACCAACTTGACTTAAAAGTAGTTCCAATTCCTTTATAGACTTTGTCGGCATCAGCCTGAAGCTTTTCATAAATTCTCCTCATTTGAGAACCCACCGATAATAAACCTAAATCTTCAATCTCCATCTTGATTCAATTTTACTTTCACAAAAGTAAGAAAGTACTTTCATATTTTTAGCATTTCTTTTATTTCAAATCATGATTTTCATTTAATGAGCCAAACTATACTCTAACTTTGCAGCACAAAAAGTATCATGACAACACCAACTATCAGTCTTCATTATTTCTCTGGCAAAAACTGCTCGGTTTGTCATGCTTTAAAACCAAAGGTAATTGAGCTATTGAACTCTAAATTCCCCACAGTTGAATTCATTGAAATCAAGGTTGAAGATGAAATAGAAACCGCTGCTCAGCATATGGTCTTTACCCTCCCGGTTGTTTTAATCAAAATTGACGGGCAAGAATCAGCCCGATTTGTCAGAAGTTTTTCGGTAATTGAAATTGAGCAGAAACTACAAAGGATTTTGAGTCAAATTTCAAACTGAGGTTTATTCCTCCACATTAAAATACCACCTGGCTCTTTTACCGGCAATTTCCAATCTGCTATTCCCAAAAGGAAGCTTCAAAATAGGATAAGGAACATCCAATTCAAATTCGATGGATTCAACGGAAAAGCCTTTAATCATTGGAGAAAAATGGAATCGTATTTTTTCAAAGCCATTTTCCAAAATCAGCGATTTTGCTCCACTGCTGCTGATGGTATATCCACAAGCTTCAAAATAAGTACGAATAAGCGACGAGTCCTTCTCATTGGCTTGATAAGAGATTCCAATGATATTATTGAACATATAGTTTTTAGAGGAGTCCGATTCGGCGGGACTATTGTAATCTGTGTCCAAAAAATGCATTCCTTCTTTAAACTCTTTTTTGGTCCAGCTTTCGTAATAACTTTTCTTCATTTCCCAAACTGAAAGCGGACATAGGCTATCACTTAAAGTCAATGATAAATATGTTGATTCCGAATCTTCTTCAAGGTCAAAGACTGTCTCATTTTGATTTAAAGTAGATAATGTTCCGGACTTCATAGAACTCAGACAAGCCCAATTTACTCCTGTTTCCAATTCAGGAGGAGTAAAGTCATATTCTGGAAAAATCTCAAGGTAATTCCGTTCTCCAATTAAATAAAAACCGTTCCATTCTCCAAACTTTTTATGGTAGGAAAAGGCAAATTGCTTTTGAATAAACTCCGAATTGCAAATGGCCTCATAGCTTGACGAATCCACAATCAACATTAAATGATTCAATTGTACAGCTGGTTTATCCTGAGAAAAGCTTGCTCCACATAAAAGCATTGACCAAAAAAGAATGAGAGTTTTTTTCATTTGCGCACGATTGATTGTATCAACTATTCCCTAAACAGTTGAGAGACTATAAAAGTAACAGCCAATTTTAAAATTCTCTGATCACTCAAACCATTCCCCATTTTTTCGGCGATCCGTAATTACTATCTCTCCTCTTAAATCGAGTTTGTATTCACCTTTAAAATCACCCTTGTAAACGCGTAAAACCTCATCTTCTTCAGAGTCAACAAAGTCCATCATGTTCCACCCCTGAATGGTTCTCAAAGAACCAAAACGAAGATGAATGTCATCAATTAATTGATTGTAACGGTCAAAAATATCTTCTCGATAAGCCGAATCGTGAATCCAAATAGAAATGGCGTTAATCGTATGATCTTTAAGACAAGTCGGTGAAAAATTTAAAACATAACCTCCAAGGTCAAAAGCAATTATTCCACCGGTAGGATGTTCCAAAACCGCCTGATAAGCTTCTTCATGACTCTTAGGATAAACCTCCAGTTCCTCAATGGTCTCAAATTCTTCTTCCTCAGTATCGTTGAGCAAAATGGGTTCATACTCATCCAAGCAAGGATAAAGTTCATGCTTCTTTAGCAACTCAAACAAGGTCGAAAAAGTTTCCTTAAACGGACGTTCTTCAATAACCATAAATGTTTCCTGACAGGCAATTCCCACGGCAGTAATTTTCTTTAAAAATAATCAACTCCTCCTCCTTTCTATTCTTATTGGCTATCTTTCTGCTATTCATGAAGTCTGGGAAACCAAAAAATATCAAACTTCACATTTTAAGTAGGCCTTCTTCCAAAAAGGCTCTCATTATTGTGAAGCATCCTAAACTAAAGACAGGCTTTTTTGGTTTCGACTTTTCAACTCACGAGGTAGTAGAAGGACAATGGCTTAATGGCAAGGTGTATGAACGCAGATCCGATTTATCACATGACGGAAAGTACATCATTTACTTTGCAGCTAAATTCCACCTCCAAGGCAAGAACATGGCTTTTACGGCTCTTTCTAGATTCCCCTATTTCAAAGCTGTGGATTATCACGCCAAAGGGCATACCTGGAATGGTGGAGGATTGTTTTTAAGTGAAACCGAATACCTATTGAACGAAACCTACTCATCTGATGAGGTAACAAAAAACTCTCTTTTTAAAATCAAAAAAGGGAAACTCAACAACCTTACTGCCGATGAGGAAACAGAGGGAATTTACTATCCTCGCTTGCGTAGAGATGGATGGAAAGATGAAGGTGAGACAGAAGAATTTCAGCTTTTCACTTTTAGTTATAAAGACTGGACCATTCGTAAAGAATGTCGTTGCAACTTTGACGAAAAAAAGCAGGGCAAATCCATGCACTATGACATCAACGAGCTTTACAATCCAAAGAAGGAATTGGTTATGCGAATAGAGTCGGATTGGATGGAATTTAGGAACGACAAAGTCTATTGGGCTGATGGTGGAAAAATCTACTGTGCACCTTTAAATGCCTTCGATAAAAAAGAGGAAATTATGGATCTTTTAAAGTTCGGTTTTAAGTCCATCACGGTTAATTATGACTAAGACCTCTAAAAAGCTAAGATTTTGTTAATTAACATCTCAATAACAACAGCTTGACTTTTCTTTGCTGAACTTTGGGACTCACTCGATTAAAAGTTCATGCAGTCAAAAATCCTCTTTAGTCTCTTTTGTTTATTTAACCTTCTGGGATTTTCACAATTATCTTCCCAGCAAGAGCAAATCATTGACCGTTACTTAAAAAATGGTGCCTGGAACCATCATTACCTCAGCAAAGAATGGGATGAGTGGATTAATCTTGGACTTGAAAAGGATTCTACCATTGCCTATTTATGGCAACAAAAGGCCCTTCCATTGTGGAAGCAACGAAAGTATCAATTGGCCATTTCCTATTACGATAAAGCGGTTGAATTGGATGCGGAAAGATGGCTAAGTCGGCGTGGTTTTTTAAAATGCATCTTCGCCAAAGATTATGAAGGAGCTCTCATTGATTTGGACACTTATCAAAGAGAATTTGGATTTACGTTTGAGCAGGATCATTCACTTGATTTTTACCGTGGACTGTGTTATTTGCAACTCAACCAGTTTGAGACGGCACTTGAGGTATTTGAAAACGATATGGCGCAACAAAAAGAGCGATATGGATTACATACCCTCCATTATTTAGACCGCTTTTACCTGGCTATCACCCATTACGAATTGGGAAATTATCCTGAAGCCGTTGAAGAATTAAATCTGGTTCTTCAAGAATATCCAAACTTCTCAGACGCTCAATTTTACAAAGCCATTTGCCTCTCTTATCTTGGACTTACCGCTGAAATTCAACAACTCATTAAAAGTGGAAGGTCTAACTTTGAAAAAGGCTACACCATCAACGAAGACTCATCCATTTACGAGTTCTATCCTTATCAAATAAGTTGGCAATGGAACTCTGTAGAAAGTCTGTTGAGATAAGCTACACCTTTGTCAACTTTAGTTTTATGTATATTTGAGTAAATGCCGCATCAACTGCTCAAAGCACATATCAAAAAACACGTCGATTTTTCGGAAGAAGATTTAGAAACCTACTGCAATCATTATGAAGTAACGCAAGTCCCCAAAAAGGCCTTTTTGCTGGAACAGGGAAACATTTGTCGTTTTGAAGGTTATGTGACAAAGGGATGTTTTCGCATTTTCACAATTGATGAGGAAGGAAATGAAAACGTGCTTTATTTTGCTGTTAAAGACTGGTGGGTTACTGATATTGACAGTTTCACCAATCAAACTTCCGCCCACTTATCCATCCAGGCTTTAGAAAACAGTGAGGTTTTGGTCATCAATAAAGCTGATAAAGAAAAGTTGTATCACGAAATGCCCAAAGTAGAAAAGCTGTTCCGCATTATGACGCAAAAAACATTGGTTTCTTTACAACGTAGGTTAATTCGGAATCACAGCTTTAGTGCCGAAGAAAGGTACCATCATTTTATGGCTACCTATCCTGAAATAGCTCAAAAATTAACCAACCTTCAAATTGCCGCTTATTTGGGAATTACCCCCGAGTTTATTAGCAAAATCAGGCGAAAAATAGCCTCTCAAAAGTAGTTTCACGAATTTATTGAAGTAGTTCAATGTTTTTGGAGCATATTGCTCATAACTTTGCACTAAAAATTTACAATGCGCTGGAGTAGTTTATTCGTTCTGTTGTTCAGTTTTAGTTTATACAGCTGCGGGCAACCAAAAGAAGAAGAAAAAATGGGAAAGGTAATTTATGTGATGGATCCGCATTGCGGATGGTGTTATGGAAACAGTCCTAACATTTTGGCAGTCTACGAACAGTTTAAAAGTCAATTGGATTTTGAATTGCTAGTGGGCGGAATGTGGGTTGGAGAAAACGCTCCTCAAGGTGGAGAAGGCTTTGCCCAATTTATTCAGGATCATTCTCCACGCATGGAAAAAACGACTGGAGCTTATGTTTCGGAATCTTTCTATAAACTGAGTGGAGACAGCAGTTATGTATTTAACAGCTTAAAACCAGCTGCAGCCATTTACTTAGTTAAACAATTGGCCGGAGACAAGAGTTTTCAGTTTGCAAGTGCCATCCAAACAGCCACTTTTGCTGAAGGTAAACGTCTGGATAAACTAGCGACTTACCTCCCTATTTTAAAACAATTGGACATTGACCAAACGGTTTTTGAAGAACGATGGTTATCACAAAACAACCTACAAGCAACTGAACAGGAATTTATAGTTGCAGGGCAATACGCATCCGGATTTCCTACTTTACTCTTTCAAGATTCAACGGGAGTACAGCCATTGGCCTCAGGTTATTTTGAAAAGGAAGAAATGGTTAATCAAATTCAGGAAATCATCACTAAGAAACAAGATTAAGTCTTTAAGACCCTCTTGTTGCTTTTGAAAGTGGCTTATCACAATTTTTGGCCTATTTTCATGGATAGGATTCTTTTGCCCAAACGTAAGCTAAAGCTCTAAAATCTGCTCTTCATTGAAAATTTACTAACTTGCCGGCCAGACACTTTGCAACCTCATAAGCTATCATCATGGAAAAAACGATTGTTCTGCGCAACAATGTGAGCGTTTCATATGAAGAATATCCTCAAAACAAAAAGACAAATTTGGTCTTTATTCATGGTAATTCGCTCGATAAATCCTCATTTCGTTATCAAAAAGATATTGAATCCAACCTCTACTTTTTGGACTTGATAGGACATGGGAATTCAAGCCATTCAGAAAATCCAGCCGAAAATTACAATCTCCCCTTTTACGGAGAATTGGTGGCAGATTTTATTCAAAAAAAAGAATTAAAAAATGTGGTTTTAGTAGGCCATTCTTTGGGTGGACACGTTGCCATTCACGCCCTTGAGTTTTTAAGTAATGTAAAAGGATTGTTCCTCTTTGGGACTCCACCTTTACGGTTTCCTCCTAACATTCCCGAGGCATTTTTGCCTAGTGAAATCGGTGGACTTTTCTATCAGCCTGATATTTCACGTGAACAGGCAATGGCAATGGCCAGTTTGCTGGATTCGGAAGATGCTGCCAATGAAATTGTAAGCTC
>JAKSBJ010000034.1 GCA_022361195.1 Flavobacteriales bacterium | reverse complement strand
TGACTTTGACCTATCATATCGAACCGAGGTTGGCAGATGGTAGCTATTATCCAACCGGACTTTATTCATGGTTGGCTAATTACAAAGTTAACGGCAGAAAATATCAGCAGGTTCAATCCACTCAAATAGCAAGAAACGGATCATACAACCAGGATGCCTTTATGTGGATGCTTGAAAACTCCTCAGGAGAAAGGAAAAAAGAAATAGAAAATCTTCTGGAAGTCATCAGGAAAGCAGAAGAATTGAAAAAGAACGGGCCTGTTTATGAATCAAAATACCACTATGGAGATCCCCTGGAATATCTGATGAAGCAAGAAGCCGGACAGAATATTTTGTATAATCTGTCTGACAGTAAGTTTGGTTCGGGTTGGAGATTCGAAGATCAGCAAGAACTTTTTCCCGTCGGAAGAAATCAGGTGTTGTTGATTGGGCCAGAAGGAAGGCTTGTTTATACGGTTAACAACACAATTGAGAAGATTGCTCCGGCAAACTTTGGTAAACTGGCTTTTGATAAGAAAGGTAAAAAACTTTATGCAGCGACGATAACGGGAGTTGACTGGATTTATGAAAATACATGGCCCGTATCTACGGCTGCAAATATGTCTGACTACATTCATTTTGTACTAACATCAAAGGCTTTCTGTATTCAATATCCGGATCCAAAAGAGTATATCAGAACAGTTTTTAGTCTTCTTATGGGTAGGGACGCTTCAGAAGAAGAATTGAATTTTTGGTATGGTAAACAACTCCATAAAGCTTCTGAAAACGGGAAATATTTAACTGAGTTTATTTTATCTGATTTACATCTAACTTACAGAGTCACGGATATATTTAATCATGTATTACATCGTGATCCTATAGAAAATGAGATAAACGAAATATTACCAACACTGTATTTAATAAATCCTGACGGAAGTAAAAGCCCTCATTACGGAGTGTTATATCATGGTAGCTTGAAACACACCCTGGAAAAAATTAAAATATTAGCCATAGAAATATTTCTTTCAGAAGAAACAAATACTCCTGAATACCATAATGTAGATTTCAGAAACTCCGGTACTTTTGAAAATTGGCTTAAACACCTTTGGGACTGGGTAGAAGATTCCGAATACAAGGATGCATACAGGCCACTGTCATGGCAGCCACAACATCTGGGTTTATCCTCCAGATTATTTACTTTTAACCCAACCAAACTAAATGATGTTGAGCTAAACAATTTCCTATTTAATGGATATTGGTCCTCATTCAAAAGATTATTATACAGCCAGGCACTTAGTTTTCCAGAATATAAACGGTTCGGAATCCATATCATCAAAGATGGTATTGAAGAAGATATGGGGATCAAGCTTCCAAAAGCCGCAACACACATTCAACGGGCCAGATATAGAAACAATAAGATAAAAAGAAGTGAAAATGACGGTGATTATTTCTATAGCGGATCGGTTCGACAAGAAGTATATCCACTTACTCAATACTATTTCCGTGAGACAAACCCTCTGATTACGGGGATTGCAGAAGACAGCAAGGGGCGGTTGTTTATAGCGGACAAAAACACGAATCACATATATTTTGTCGGTAAGACAGAGGATCGTCTGAATCTAAATCTTTCCAATGCCTGGAATATGTCATTTGGAAATGAATTGAACTTGACGATAGTGATCGGTTCTCAACATCGAAGCTCCTGGCTCGAATCTGGATTCACTTACTATAATTCTGGCGGAGACATTATTGATCTTCCAGAAGAAGCTGCAGAACCAATTGCTGCATATCGGGAATATGTGGAAGTGCAACCCAGAAGAGGAAGTGTTTATTCAGAAGCTGGCTTTACTCCGGATGGAAACTATCGGAATGATAATAAATTAGACTCGATTCTAATCGATATTCCTTACGGACTGGCAATCGATAGTAGGGACAACCTTTATTTTGCTGACAATGGAAACAATCGGGTCCGCAGATTTAATGTTGAGACTGGTGAATTATATACAATTGCCGGGAATGGTGGTGAAGCGGATTATGATCCCAACGTAACAAACGCTAGACTTACTTCCGTTTTTAACCCTATTGATGTTGCTGTTTCACCTAAAGATGATGTCTATTTCCTCTTTCATACAGGTGCCGGGCAACAGTGTATAGGTAAAGTCGACAAATGTGGATGCTATCATCATGTCGCCGGATCTCCAATTCTTGGAACAGGAACACTGGATGTCGGAATCGATGCGAGGTACTACAAACTTATAGGCGCTACATCAATAACGATTTCACCTAGAGGAGAGCTATTTATTTCTGTTACCTCACAGAATATTGTTTTGGTAGTAAGTCCTGATGGTTTTATAGATAAAGTAGCTGGAACTGGAGAAGAAGGTATTCCGAATGATGGAAGTTCAGCATTAAAGGCTTCGTTAATTAAACCGGGAAGCATTGTTTGTGATAATAACGGAAATCTACTTATTCAGGATGAGGGACACAAATCTTTGAGAATTGTGAATACATCCATGAACGATAATTTATGCGATACGGTCTTTCAACCACCATTAGGTTATTTTGAATCAATTCTAGTCCGTAAAAGAAATGGAAAATGGATTAGAAGATATAAGAATGGGACAGAAGTGATATTCGATCGTTTTGGAAAACATATCAAAACCGTAGATAAAAATGGCAATACGGTCAAATACAAATACAACGATAATAAGCTGACTCGTGTTGAATATCCTGCAGGTGCATATTTAGAGTTTTCTTATACTGATCAGGGTTATTTGGATTCTGTATCAGACCACGTCGGGAGAACCACGAAGGTAGACATTGTAGATGGCAATCTTATCAAAGCCATTCAAGCTGACGGAGAAAAATTGAGTTTAGAATATGATGAGAGTAGTCGTATTACAAAGAAAATTCTTCCTGATCAAACGGAAATTACGTACTCATATAATCAATTTGGAAAGTTAGTTGCTACAATGGTTGACGGCCAACTTACCCAAATTGAAAGACCGGAAGATCTGGCCGCCGGGAATTTATCACAGGAAAATGAAGAATCTTTAATTGCGTATAACAATCTTTCGTCAATCATATCAGCAGAAGGAAATCAAACTTCCTTTAAACTTAATCATGGAATGATCTCAGAATACTTTTCTGAAAACAACAGTTTGTTCCGTATAGATTATAACATTAATAACCTTCCTGTAAAAGTTGTCCGTTCAAATGGAACAGAGATTTTATTCGAATATGATGAATGGGGAAATATGATTGATCATACTGATTCATTTACAGGGCTATCGAAGCAAATTGAGTATGATGCTAATGGAAACAAAGTCAGGGAACTGGTAAATAATGAATTAGAAGCACGATTTGAGTATGATGCGGCTGGCAATCAAATTCGTTCATATTTGGGGGATTCGTTGATTTTGGAAAAGTGGTTTAATCGGCAGGGGCTAATTGAAAAAGTAGATAGAAATGGAGTTGTTACCGATTATTCTTATGACAAATCAGACAATCTGATATCTGAGATTAGAGATTATCTCCGCACTGAATTGACAAGAGATAGTTCAGGGAACATCATTAAACAGGTCAGGGGAGAATTTTCTACGGATTTTTCATACGATCTTTTGAATCGTCTGACGAAGGTAATTCAGGGAGATGCTACTACCAATTATGTATATGACACTCGGGGGAATTTAATCAATATCACAGATGCAGAAGGGGGGAGTCATAAATTTGATTTTGACGGAAGAAACAGACTGGTAAAAACAACTAATCCGTTGGCGAATGAAACGTTATTTTCCTATGATTGGGAGGATAGAATTAGTTCATTAACCTCGGCAGACGGCTCGTCCATTATATATCATAGAGAAGGCAGACAATATAAGTTTGAAGAAGCTGAAAACTGGAGTCAGTCCAAAGGGTATTTCGAAGACGGATCTCTGAAGGATGCCTGGAATGATGCAGGCGGTTTTATTTGTAATACGGACGAAGCCGGACGCATAACACAAGAATTGATTTTTATTGATGATTTGTCAGTAGAAATCAAATACGATCTTGATTATTATGACCGAATCACAGCCATTCATTCGCCCGGTGAAAAGATTGAATTTGCATACGATGACAGAGGGCAATTGAAAAATATTATCTGTGGAGATTTTAAAGTAGAATTCGTCTATACTCCCGATGGTATTCCCGAACAAATAATCAAAGGAACTGATTGGGTTACTTCTGTTAATTATGATTCTGCAGGATTATCTTCCGGTAAATCAGAGATGTATAAAGATGAATTAAGAAAGAGCCTTAATTCGGAATTCAATAGTGGTAGACAGATCGAAAAAATCTCAAAAAACGGTAACTCTACTAGCTTTTTGTACGATGAGCTCGAACAACTTGTGAGAGTAGAAGAGGGGAGCGGTGATTCAATTTTTTCTTACGATGGAAAGGGAAATCGTACCGCAGGACCTGAAGGAGAATACATCTATGATGACCAAAGCGTCCTTTTACAGTCTTGCCCCGATTATCATTATACATGGAATGAAAATGGTCAGTTGATAAAGAAGGTTTCAAAGAATGACGAAAATGAAAAACACATCTATGAATATTATCCTAATGGTCAGTTATCAATATACAAACGTTTTGATTCGGAAGAACATCCGCTTATCACGGCCAATTATTGGTATGATGGAAAGAACCGAAGGGTGAAAAAGGAGGTTGTCTATAGAGATGGGTCAGAAAGAAATCAAACAAGAATTTGGACTTATTCCGGGCAAAACATATTGTTGGAGTTTGATGAAGAGTATGAGGTTGTAAAACAATACATCAGTGGTAGTTCTCCGGATTCATGGATTGGTTTTATTCAGGAAGGAGAAGCTTATTACTATCTCAAAAACAACTCAGGTAGTATTGAGGAAATAGTTTCAAACAAGGGAGAAGTAGTCGCTTCGTACAGTTACGACGTTTTTGGAAATCTGATAAATGTGGAAGAGCAAATTCTAAATCACATACGATTTACGGGGCGGGAATATGACGAAGAAAGCGGATTATATTATTATAGAATGAGACACTATGATCCGGCAATAGGTAGGTTTATTCAGCCGGATCTGCACCCCGGTACTTCTGAACGGCCACTTACTATGGTCAATCGATATATCTATGCTCTAAATAACCCTGTTAATCTGACCGATCCTTATGGTTTGTATCCTGATTTCAACGGATTAGATGAATTAGCTCAGGTTTTTACTGACTTTATTTCATGGTTGTTTGGGCATATATCAGGAAACGATCCTGCTCCTGTTTCTAATTCCGGCTCAATTGGTGATGTTCAAAGAAACAAAAATGAATTGTGGATGGTGGAGAAGGGAATTCAAACCAATGAAGGAAAAGCGCGTGAAAAGCTGTCAAGTGAATTAGGTGGTATAGATGAAGCGATCGGTATAGTCGGTGATTTGGCAGTAGATTTGTTTGATTGGGATATCCCATGGACTGTAATGCCGCTATTGGATACCATTTTTGTTCAGACGGACGGGAGCAATACCAGACTTCTAGATTATACTCATTACGCCTCAGACATTGTGCATACGGTAAGAGAGTTTAGAGCTTTAGCAAAACAAACCAACGAGGAAAATGTTTGGCCCGAGATTTATATCCTTAAATATAGGGTTGACTCGTTGGAGAGTAAAATTCGATCACATTTAATTCAAATGACTAAGCCTGTCATCAATGGACATGTATTTTTAAATTTCTTTGTTCCAGGGAGTATTACAGAAGCCTTTGCGGAATTTATGAATGAGATATTACACCCTTTTCCAAGCAAATACTTTGAACTAGATTCAAATTGGAAAAAGTTGGGCTTTGCAATATTGGCCATAATAGCACTTCCGATTGTAGGTTTAGGGATGCTTGTTGGATTTAGTTTTACGCTACTTCTTGATCTTATATGGTCAATTGTGGATCTCGCTTTGTTGATTATACAGAAGAAGGCAATTCCTCTAAGTGAAAGTGAATTAGATATCGACGAAAAAATTGCGCAGAAATGGTCAACTGATTTAAAAAAACTAAAGAGTGAGCTTGAGAAATATAAGCGGCTTAAGGTTGTACCTATCAGGATTAAAGATTTTATCATCATAAATTATGAATTGTTCAGAGTATTCTACACGATAAATGATGATGCTACATTAATATTAGATCAAAGAGGTGAAATGTGGCTTTCAGTGAATACTCTTTTGAAAGCTATGAATGAAAAAGGAGTTCAGTTCACTATAAAAAAGGGACATTATAAATTGCCTCTTCAATTCGATTAGTAGAGAGAAAGGTGTTTTGTAGTATTTTAATTAAAGTCTTAGAGTTTTCTTGCTTAAATCTTACCTAACAATATTGAAGTTAAGATAATAAATACTATTATTTAGTAACATTTCAACTTGTTAAATTCAACATTTTAACTTGTTACCGACAAATTCATGAGAACGACGGGCTTTACGGCCTGATTTAAAATGTATCATTTTAGCTTATAATTAATATTATGTTAAATAGAATGTTCAAGCATTCTCCTCCAATCCATTAATTAATCCTCTATACTTCTCTCACAAACTATCAACAAACAAATAAAAACACTATACAAAATTCAATCACCACAAAACAAATCCACACACACCTAAACAAAAAACTACATCAAAATTCTCCCAAAACAATCAACCAACAAAATCCCTCCAAAATTTCCCCACAAACATCTCTAAACAAATCCGCTAAGCCCAACCGAACATCCTCACACCAAAATTCCTACAGAACGAACCAAATCCTCCTCAACACTCAATAAACCAATTAAATACCCATATCTACCAATAAACAAACAAAACCATCCTCT
>JAKSBJ010000035.1 GCA_022361195.1 Flavobacteriales bacterium | reverse complement strand
TAACCAAATGCTCGGCTGTTAACAAATACAACTGTGTATTTTTTGCAAAGGTCTTCATAGTCTTTTACCCACTGAACAAAGGCATCTGAAAGCCTTTGGATTTCTGAGGCGTTATTATCGTTTTTTTGAACATGAAAGGCAAAATAACCTTTTACCAGTGGTTTATCATTGGTTTTATCAAGGATGAAAACGAGTCCACAACTACAAGCTGAAACACCTATACATTGCACGTAACACAGAGATGGAATTTTGGATAAAATATCATTTGTATCATCTTTGACTCCTCCTCTAATAAAATTATCGGTGTGAATATCTATTCCTATTTGTCTTTTTGAATTTTCCATAGATTAAATGTTTTTTTAAAAATTTTGTCATGGCCATTAGACAGTTCAAAAGTGAAACAAAAAAGAGGTGATCTTTGACTTTTTGTAAGGAGAGGAGGCTATTTTGTCATGAGCGATAAAAATGATGGTATGAGTTTATTCTTGCTTCATCAGAATGTAAATTCATATTTTTACTGGATGCTCCATTTATCAAAGACTCGGCAATGAAAAATCCGGTTGCTAGCTTTCAAATTTCGGCTTGTTTTAAAATTGCAGCTCGTGGAATTGTACTGGCTGGTACCATTAAGGATGGATACATCTCCATTGGAGACACGATCGTGTTTTCAGCTTTTGATCAATTACGTCGTCGAAAAATAATTGGGATAGAAAGCATTCGTTCGTCTGGGCCTATTGATGTGAATAACACTGGCATTTTAATTCGATGCGAAAATGAAGCTGAAATGGAAGAATTAAGGCAATGGGAAGTTGAAAATTACCTGGCTCAAATTTTTAGTGAGTCAGATTGAAAATTGGATCAAAATTTGATGTCAAAAAGACTTTTGAAAACAATATGGGACAGTGCATAACATTAATCTACACCAAACAAGTCATAGATAAATCGGATATTCCGGCTGGTCAAATTTACTTTGAAGAAAAAGGCTATTCTATTTTCCCTTTAGACATTGATGCCTTTGAAATGGATAATATAGCCAGCTCTTTTAGAGAATATCCGTCCTTTAATGCTCTCAAGGAGAATCAAAGCTCTTTTTCGGATAATGCCAAGAGCATTATTAAGCTAATAGAACAATTAAAGATTGATACACTCTTGCTTCAACATTACTCGGAATGGGGAGATTACCCAACCGATGTTTATAGTGTCATTGTCAAGGATGGAAAGATATACCCGAATAGAGATCATGATTCTATCGAAGACATTCTGGAATATTTTGTGACCATCGAAGATTCTCCTAATTTGGATCGATATCGATCTTATGAAATATGTGAGTATCTATTTAATTCGCAGAGTATATAAGCTTGTAAAGTTTATAAGCTCGGGACCATATTGTGTCAAGACAAAAAAGGATGAAGTAAATCACAACCAAGACAAATAAAGCTAGTTTTACGGTTAAACTAAAAAACTCCCTCCACTCAACACAAACCTCAAAAATGTTCAAACAGGAACTAACAGCAGAATTTGAAGGCAACCATTTTAGGGTAGTAAACAGCTGGTTTGGTGGATTGAAATTGTACCATGAAGAAGAATTAGTCGTCCACAACACAGACCTTTTTGCTGTCAATAAAACCAAACCCTTGATTCAATATCGTCTAATCATTAATGAAAAAGAAAGGCTGCTGGAAGTATACGGTTATG
>JAKSBJ010000036.1 GCA_022361195.1 Flavobacteriales bacterium | reverse complement strand
TTCATATTACCTGAAACCGGAATTTGAATGTTATTTGGATCAATTGCCGATCGGAATTTGAGCCAGTTTCTAGCAAATTGGTTACACTCATGGTTAATTCGTGTTGCCCCATTGAAGGTTAAAAATTGCTCAGCCGCTTTTAGCTCAGCTATACCATAAAAGTCAAATTTATCCGAAAGGTGGAAGTTAACATCCTGCGCAATTTCACCCTGAGCGACTGTTTGATAAGCCGTATCCAATTTAATCTCATTGAAGATAATGGTCTGTTCTCCTCCCTTACTGTCAGTATAGACATATTTACCATTTGCCAGATACTTTCTACGCGCCATAATTTCAACATGAGCCTCGATAATGGTATGGTATTTCGTCGTATTATTCGCAAGAATTTCAGCTCCTTCAAACGGATCCATCTGTGCTTTTTTACGAATAATTGCTCTCTTGTCCGGAGGGAAAATACGTGCATCCCCTACATCTATGAACTCAACCTTTTCACACGTAATGATATGTCGTTTAAGTTCAAACTTAGCCCTTGGGGCAGCAAAGTTTAGTGAATCTTGATCCGGATGAACCGAATAGAAATTTGATCCTGCCAAATCCAAATCCGAATCAATTGTAAGATCTTCCTTACTCAACTCTATTTCATCATTATCCATGAACCAGGTAAACATGTCCATAAAACAGATGTATTGATTTTTAGGAAACTCTACTTTCTCTTCACCATTATTGGATTTAAAATCTCCTTTTCGTTTCTCAAAATCAACATGGGCCTGTACATTTCGAGTACTAAATGCCAATGGATTCTTTTCTCCATCAACTTCCTGATCTCCCACACCTTTTGATTCAAGGTTGAAATCAGAGGTATCAGCATCAATAGCCCAACGTGAATAATTGAATTTTCTGGAACCAAGCTCTGCCTCCTGGAAGTACATTAGTCCTCTCCCCGTCATTCCTTCAGGAGTTAAATAGGTAACCCCTCTCATATCCGCTTCACCATCAAAGAAAAATAATGGAGCTCTTTCTGCCCGGGCCTTTAGGATTTTTTCTTTTGGTACATAGGTTACCATTGCTCCTTTACAAGTCACATCAGGCACCTCCACTCCTTGATCTTTAGTTTGTGGACGATTAGTGTACTCTGCCAATCCCATTGTTGAATCAGGGAAGAAAATGAAATTTTCACTTTTCGAGTTGGACGTTACGAAGTTGATTTCACCAGCTCCTCTCAATCCTTTATTACTCAATCTGATTTCATTATCAAACTTGGCATTATCCCCATAGAAGTCAAAACCTTCTTCAGGAGCTTTGGTCGTAAATCCAAAAGAGTAATCCTCTTGAATTCTCAACTTTTCTCTAAAGACAGGAAAAATTCCCGCTGATCTCATTTCCCCTTCAAAAGCAACCGAATGTTCGTCATAGGTATTTAAGCTATCAAAGGTGAACGGATCACATTTAAAATAGAATCGAGCACTATCATACACACCTCCATAAATGGCTTTATGGTCGTAGAAAACATAGGAATCTTTGGTTGCATTAAGTACTGGAAACTTCCCGAATTTCTCAGCTCTCTTACCTGATCGATTCGATGGGTCATCAATTTCAATTGAACCTTTTAATCCTTCAAAATGCGAATTCATTGGAATAGGTCGATTACCTCCATAAATAGGCTTAACCCTCAACAAGGCTGCCGAACATTCCATTAAATTAATTTTAAAGTTCTCGTAATCAAAACTTGCCTCATCCAAATAAAACTCTGATTTCCCTGCCATTACGGCTCCTGAAAACAAAAAGTCCAAATTCTTCTTGATCAACAAATCACCTGCATCAGGGAAAATAACCACTTTTCTGGCTGGAGAAACCTCAATTGGATCAACCTCGTTTAGTTTGAGGTCCATGCTTTTTAAATTAAACGTTCCAAAGTTTTCAACCAATGCTTTTCGTTTATTCAAGGAATCGGCACGCTCATTAAACTTAATAGCCTTAGGATCTGTTCTTCCGTCGGTAGTTGTTTCCTGCTTTTTTGTTATTTCAAGTAAATTACACTTGAAGGCAATATGATCATAATCCTTTCTTCCTGCCCGAGCGTCAATATACTTTTTCATTTTGGGCTGGATGGTAATTGTCTTTTGAGCTTTATTATAGTTCAAAAACCCCTGGTTTGCTAAATCCAATAAGATCGGAATCGCCTGTTCATTCGTGAATCCCATAGCTCCCGACACTTTGTTGATTGGAATAACCTCCAAATCATATTTATAGGCATAACCATAAATAGCTACCAGTGGGTGCTTCTGGTTCATCCCTTGAATTTTGTTATAAACCTTTTCGGAATAGTAGTTTTGAGATTCAAAAGTTGCCAATTTTCTCGTTGCCTGATGGTGCCATGTTAGATTAAGATTAGGATCTCCTTTTGTCCAAATAATTCGATCAACATACATATCCAAACCGTGATAGGAATCCTTAAATGGTGCTTGTGCCAACCCATCTTTATCCCTTGCCAGCTCCATTGAATTCAAATCATATCGAATTGTTAATCCTGGATGAAAAAGCGTATCCTCTTCATTTAAATAGAGGGTCACTCTACACTCATCTGCTCTTACCCCCTTATCGTTTACCTTAAAACTCAAAGCGCTAGCCTTTACAAAAGGTTTATCGTCCTGATAAAAAACCAAACTTGCAGGATCATCATTATACCCTACCCCATGAAAGTAAGCTCCTTCGATGGCAAATCCTCCAACATAATCCACTTCTGGTAAAATATTCTTTCGAACTACCTTACGGCTAAAGGATACAAACTGTGGATTTACTCTATCTACCTCACGATTAATTTTCTTGGCCATATCACTGAACTTACCTTCTAAAGGTTCTTCATAATATTCAGTATAAACTGTAGCCGAATCGGATTCAATTTTAGTTTGTTTCAGCGATAAAATATAATCGGTAATTTGAGCGAAGTTGGTTTTAGGGTCCATTCCTACTTTTTGCCAATCGACAATACCTCCTCTACCTGTCCATTTTCCGGTAAGAGGCTCATGTAAGCCTGAAGTTCCCCTTACAATAGTACTATCGTAATATGGATTGTCTTTTTTTCCTGCATTTCGATTAATGACATAGCAGGCCAGGGTTACGTTTTCAAAGTTGATGATTGGTTTTTGTTTAGAGAAGACAAATTTGTAAGTTCCTCCTTTTACTTTCCACACGTGATTGGAATAATTAAAAATAGTTCCATCCGTAAAAAACCCAGAACAAACCTCAATAAAATCACGGAATTTTCGAGACTTTTTACTGTTTAAGAGAGCATCAATAGTATTATGCCAGGACTCAAAACTTTCAGCTGGTTGATTCGTTTGCACAAAAGAGTGTACAGACAGTAAGTAACCATAAACATCCGGAAATAACGAAAGTCGCTTTTCCATAATCAAATTACAGGTTGTTACCACTTTTGACTGATAAGCCGCAGAGAAGTTCGTCATCCAATTGGGTTCAAACTCCAACATAAATTCCTTGGTCTTTTGTTTATTAACCGAGCCGAGTGCTTTGTTAACATCCTTGAGGAATTGTTCTGGATCTGACGAAAATTGAGCATTTTGCCCAAAAGAAATAAAACTGATTACCAGCAAAAAGAGGAGTAATCCGGATCGCATACTAAAAATGGTTTAAGTCCCTAAACTTTGTCAAATTCTAACAGAGCCCACTCATCCTTAACAAAAAGGTTTGCAAACGTAAAGCCGTTCTTTTCAGCGACTTGAATGAGCTCATTTTTATCTGTTTCAAAGAAACCACTAATAAGCAGTTTCCCCTTTGAATTCAGACTTTTTGAATATACTGAAAAATGTTCAATGAGTATATTCTTATTAATGTTCGCAATAACTATATCAAACGTTCTTCCTTCTACCAGTTCATGTCCTCCGAGCGCCAATTCAATGCGTTTACAAGCATTCAATTTGACATTATCCTGAGCATTTTGGAATGACCATTTATCGATATCAGGAGCAAATACAAATTTTGCGCCTAATTTTTCTGCTAAAATAGCCAGGACTCCCGTTCCGGTGCCCATATCCAATACATCTGTGCCAATTAATTCAAGATCAAATAATCTTTCGGAAGCCAAATAGGTTGTTTGATGGTGCCCTGTTCCGAAAGACATTTGTGGCTGTATGGTAATCTTTAACTCCTGATGAAACTCCTCTTCATGGAAAGGAGCCACAATTGCTAGTTTATCTCCAATGAGAACAGGATCAAAATTGCTCTCCCATTCTGCATTCCAATTGCGATCCTCAATCAGGTTCTTTGTCCATCCCGTACAGCTATCCCAGGATTCAATTTCAGTCAAAAGCTCGTCTTTAAACTGATCTTTTGCGATATAACTCTTCAAACCCGTTTTGGTTTCAACAAAACTGTCAAAATTTTTCTGATCCAGAATTGAAATAGCTATATCCCTCCAGGGATGTAGTTCAGAAAAGTTAATATTTATCTCCCAATAATCCAACTAGAAAGAATTGGAAATTTCACAAAAACCATTCGCATTCAGTGATGCTCCACCTATTAATCCACCATCAATATCCTTTTGGGCAAAAAGTTCTTTTGCATTCTCTGCTTTACAACTTCCACCGTAGATAATGGATATTTCATTGGCTACTTTATCACCAAAATCTTTTGAAATTCGAGCTCTGATTAAAGAGTGAATTTCTTGTGCTTGTTCACAAGAAGCCGTTTTCCCAGTTCCAATTGCCCAAATAGGTTCATAAGCAATTACCACTTTTGCCAATTCTTCCGGTCGAAGTTTAAATAAACTATCCTCGATTTGTTTCATGACAAACTCCTTGTAAACATTACTATCTCTTACTTGTAACTGCTCACCACAGCAAAAGATAGGGTTGATACCATGGGCCAATAAAGCTCTCGTCTTTTTAGACAAAAAGTCATAATCTTCATTAAACCGGTCTCTTCGCTCAGAATGGCCAACAATACAATATTCTAGTTCTAATGATTTAAGCTGTAATGGTGAAATCTCCCCTGTAAAAGCTCCTTCATTTTCATGAAAGCAGTTTTGTGCCCCAAGTTTCAACCATTTGTGATCATTTAATAATTCAGCAAAAACGGCCAAATAAGGGGCCGATGGGCATATAATAATTTCCGTTTCAGGATTGAATTGATCTTTTAATTGTATGAGCTCCTGTAAGAGGGATTTGGCTTGACCATAATCCAAATTCATTTTCCAATTTCCTGCAGCGATCTTTTTTCTCATAGTTTTATTTTGCTTGAAGATAATCTTCTTGAATATCTTCAAAGTCTGGCACACTTCTGCATGGCCATTTATCTAAAATTGTTCCTTTATTCAGTAATACCAAGCCCGGATTTGAACGAACGATGATTTTAATCTCAGTTCCGTCAAACGAGAGGAAAGTAGCGTTAAAATCGTGTTTTGTTTTAAACTCTGCCACTTGTTCATCGGTAGCTGGTGACAAGACATAGAACGGAATTCCTGCTTCTGTTGCCTTTTCATAAACCGCTTTGAAATCAGTCATGTGTCCTTCATTTACGTCCTCAATCTTACGGATGGTCATTAAGAACATATAGTCTGCATTAATGAGGTAATCCGTGAGGTCGATCATGAATGGCAAAGTCGAATCCATTAAAGCGACATAAGGCTCACTAGCCTGGTACAATGAATCAGGATAGTAAATAGTATCATAATCCATTGAACTGATCGTCTCTGTTCCGTAAGGCCCTTCGAGAGTAATCAATTCATCATAGTAATTTTCATATTCCATTTGGATTACTGAATCAATGTAAGGCACCTGCTTCTCTTCCTCCGTCATGACGGCATAATCCATACTGGCCGCAAAATCCTGAATTGAATGAGGAATACCTTCAACAATTACCTTTGGATCTTGTTTTACAAACTCGTATTTAGAGGTATCCATATAAATTTCCCACTCATCTATTCCAAAAGATTCTTCTTGACCGTTTTGTAGATTTTTGTAAACGAGTTTTAGTTCAACTACCTCATCTACCCCATTGGCCATTTGCTCCTGGATATTATTTCCAATAGCATATGGTCGATAATCCTTCACCGGAAGGTACATGGTGGTGTAAAAGCTAAAAATGAAGGACAAAAGGGTGACAAAAATGGCCATCTTCCAGGCTTTGCCCATTTTTCCAATATTCAGATTTCCGACAATGAATGATCCCAGAATGGCTATGAGCGTAAAGAAGATTGGTAATCCCCAACCAAACACCCAGCAAAAGAAGATAACGACCAAGAAAGAAGTAGGAACCATTGCCCAATTTTGGCGAACGGTGTTCATTTCAATCTTCCACTGATTTGCAAATATGATCAAGACAAAATAAAAGAGTACTAAGTCCTTCCAAAAAGATTCGGCCGGAGTTAATGATCGGCCTACGGAACCTCGGAGGGCATCTCCAAAACATCCACAATCCGTCACACATTGTTGCTCAAACGGAACTGGAGGATCGGCCGACATGGCCAACATTTGTGCTTCATTACAAGAAGTTGTGTACCAGGTTAACCAGGTAAAAAAGGCCATCATGATTACGAGTGACCAGGAGGCTAGCTTAATTTTCCCTCCTAAAATAACAGCAACTCCCAATACAATTTCTGCAATACAAATTAAGATAGATAGCTCAAGCGTATAAGGCTCAAAGAACTCAAAAAATGGATAGTCATAGGCTAAACCATTCGGTGCAAAATACTCCTCCAACTTAAAAGCAAAACCGAGCGGATCATTTGCTTTTACCAATCCGGAAACAATAAACAATCCACCCACAAGTGCCCTGGAGACAAAAGAATAAAGGTACAATCCCTTTAGGATCACCAGTCCAAACAAGGTAGCTGCTACCAAGCTGAAACCTAAAATCTTGTAAATTGCAGCATTCTCTGTTGTATAGGCATGAAAACCTTTTACAACCAGAAAAACTCCGATTAAATTTAATACGATACTTGCAACGTTTAGAATCATGGAGCGACCAAATAAGTCCAACTTCTGATTCCTTAGTCTCATTTCATTCATGGCATTGGAATTTGTCATTCAAATTAGTGCATTTTTCAATCGTATAGTTTAGTCTTAACAGTTCTCTAACAAAATTAGTTTTCTTCGTCAATTTTGATGAGTGCAAAAACGGCATAATTGAGCATATCCAAATAATTTGCATCAATTCCCTCAGAGATTAATGTCTTTCCCTGATTGTCCTCAATTTGTTTGGTTCTCATAATTTTCATCATGATCAAATCAGTTAACGAACTAATTCGCATATCTCTCCAAGCCTCACCATAATCATGGTTTTTAGCTTGCATTAGCTCAAAGGACTGTGTCGTTTTTTCATCATACTTTTCCAACGCTACTTCCAAATCCAACTCTAGTGATTCTCGATAATCCTCAGGATTGGTTCCCATTTCTAACTGAATGAGTCCCATCACGCAATAGTTCACGATTGCAATAAACTCTCCCTCAACGGACTCCCCCACTTTATTCACCCCAGTTTCCTGAATAGTTCTAATTCGCTGAGCCTTAATAAAGATTTGATCGGTTAAAGAGCTAATTCTCAAAATTCGCCAGGCAGTTCCGTAATCACGTCCCTTTTTCTCATAAATGGATCGACATTTTGTGATTACTTTTTTATATTGCTCGCTGGTTTTCTCCATAGGATGGAAATCGATAATTTTTAGCTGTGAAAGATACGTTTTTTTGTTCAGAATTTTATTTAAGCATTGAAGGGATTTCGAGGAAGTTTGATTCTCCGCTTGTTATGGGGATTGTAAATTGCACTCCGGATAGTTTTTATGCCGGAAGTCGATCAGAATCGGAACAGGAAAGTCTTAAAATGGTTGAAAAGATGGTTGAAGAGGGAGTTGATATCATTGATTTAGGTGCCTATTCATCTCGACCAGGAGCTCCCGAAGTAAGTGAAACAGAAGAATTAAACCGACTCCTTCCCTCTTTGGAAGCCATTCGGCACCGATTTCCTCAAGTGCTTATATCAGTAGATACCTTTCGATCAAAAGTAGCAGAAGAAGCTCTAGAAAGGGGCGTACATTTAATCAATGATATATCCGCTTCTAAATTGGACGAAAAAATGTTGGACGTTATTTCCAAATACCAAGCCAACTATATCATGATGCACATGCGGGGAACTCCTCAAAATATGCAGTCTCAAGTTGACTATGATAATTTAGTGGGAGAAATTCAGGATTACTTTTCAAAACAAATTTCGAGCTGTCAGAAGAAAGGAATTGAAAACTTGATTCTTGATCCGGGATTTGGATTCAGCAAAACCCTAGAACAGAACTATGAATTAATGAATCAGCTCGAACAGCTTCATTCCCTAAATCATCCCATATTGGTGGGGATCTCTCGAAAATCAATGATTTATAAACTCTTGAAAAAGGAAGCCAGTGAAGTACTTAATGCTACTTCAGCTCTTCATTTACTGGCCTTAAGCAAGGGAGCTCATATCTTACGAGTACATGATGTGGCAGAAGCTAAAGAAATCATCAAAATTTCAGCTGCATTAGCTACTCATTGATAACAAAAACTTTGAACGCAATTTTTGTTTTTTTCTTTGTGTTAGATTCAATTTCAATCTTACGGTGTTGGTAACCGTACTTCCCTTTTGTGTCAAAGGTTAAATGGAGTTTTTCAGAGGCTCCCGGAGCAATGGGCTCCTGCGGAAAAGTAAGCTTAGTACAACTACAAGCCACTTTATATCCCTGAATGATTAAAGGAGTATCTCCTTTGTTGGTAAAGGTAAAATCGTGCTCTAAAAGTACCCCTTCTTTGGTATCCGGAAAACGATGAGTGACCTCCTTAAAAGAGAATTCCGCACCACCCGTGAGGATGAATGCGGAACTCAGCGCTATTATGATCGCAAAAAATAGCCTCATTAATTCGTTGTGCTCGATCCGGAAGCAGGTGGCTTAATGTTTCCTTTGATCTTGATGATCGTTTTTCCCTGTCCGTTTGTAAAGTTGTTCGAGTTTACTGCATTAGAAGTAATTGTTACTTGCTTATTGATTGGTCCAACTCTTTGTGTGTCATACTTTACTTTCAATTTAGCTGAAGTACTAGGAGCGATAGGCTCTTTTGGACACTCAGGAGTAGTACATCCACACGATCCTTTACAGTTAGAAATTACCAATGGTTGGTTTCCTGTATTTGTAATAGTGAAATAGCAGTAAGGATCCGCTCCTTTTTCAATTGTTCCGTAATCGTGAACTTCTTTATCAATTTCAATTACCGGTCCATTTTTAGGTGTTGCACCTACCTCTTGAGCGATAACATTAAAACTGAATACTGAAGCAAGTAAAAAGCTTAATGTAAATAATACTTTATTCATTTTTATTGTTTTTTAGCGTGGTTAATTTTAATTAGTCGTTTGTCGGAAGTCCAGTATTTACAGGAGCACCTCCACTAGGCTTAGCCTTAACATTTCCTTTGATAGTTACTTTCGTTTTTCCACCAACAGCATTCACTGCATTTGACGAAATGTTTACACTTTTGTTGATTGGACCAACCCTGTTTGTATTATATTTTACTGTAATTTCTTTTGACTCACCTGGAGCAATTGGCTCTTTTGGACAAACTGGAACTGTACACCCACAAGACCCTTTACACAAAGAAATAACGAGAGGTTGATTTCCTTCATTTGTAACAATGAATTTGCACTCTCCATTAGCTCCCTGATCAATTGTACCATAATCGTGAACTTCTTTATCCAACTTGATCACCGGCCCGTCTTTTACTTCAGCTGTTTCGGCTGTTTGCCCGAATGAAATTGCAGAAAATCCTAAAATCATCGCAAATACAAAACCGAAAGAAATAATTTTTTTCATTGTCTTAAATTAAGTTTTTAGTTTTTTAGTTCTCTATCAAATATACGAAAGCTTATAATTAAAGGTCGTAAGTTTAACAAATCATTAACAAATAGCCTTCCAACTTGTGAATTAATTTTTCACATTTCATCAAAATATACCAATCATTTGTCTTACCTTTATGTAAGCAGGTTGAATTTCACCCCTGTTTGTCGCCATCAAGACGAAGACAAATAATTTATAGTTGTTTTTTTTAAAATTATTGATAGGTCTCCCTTTGGGATGTAGAAATAGGATCAATGAGTGTAGTAGTACAAGACATAGTTTTAAAAGAATCCTTAAAGCGGTTTTTTGGGTTTGACGAATTTAAAGGAGAACAAGAAGGAATTGTTCAGAATGTATTATCAGGTAAGAATACGTTCGTTATTATGCCTACGGGGGGAGGAAAGTCACTTTGTTATCAACTTCCGGCACTAATATCAGAAGGTACGGCAATTATTGTGTCTCCGCTGATTGCTTTGATGAAGAATCAGGTGGATGCCATACGGCAAATCAGTGAGTCGGATAGCGTAGCTCATTTCCTGAATTCATCTTTAACAAAAACGGAAACCCGAAAGGTCAAAGAAGACATTACTAACGGTTATACAAAGCTACTATATGTAGCTCCGGAGTCATTAACCAAAAAAGAGAATATTGAATTCCTTACAGGCGTAAAAATTTCTTTTTTCGCGATTGATGAGGCACATTGCATCTCTGAATGGGGACATGATTTTAGACCGGAATATAGACGTTTGAGAGAGATTTTTGAAAAGATTTCAAACGTGCCAATTATTGCACTTACTGCAACAGCAACACCAAAAGTTCAGCACGATATTCAAAAGAACCTGAATATGTTGGATGCGACGATTTTCAAAATGTCCTTTAACCGAAATAACCTCTACTATGAGGTTCGACCAAAGCGGAACATTGAAAAGGAGATCATCAAGTTCATTAAAGAACGTCTGGGGAAATCGGGAATCATTTATTGTTTGAGCAGGAAGAAGGTAGAGGAAATTGCTGAGGTATTGCAGGTAAACGGAATCAATGCGTTGCCTTATCATGCAGGATTAGATTCGGCGGTTAGAGCCAAACATCAAGACATGTTCTTGATGGAGGAGACAGATGTAATTGTGGCAACTATTGCTTTTGGAATGGGGATTGACAAACCAGATGTACGTTTTGTAATTCACCACGATATTCCAAAAAGTTTAGAAAGTTATTATCAGGAGACAGGTAGAGCAGGACGAGATGGTGGTGAAGGACATTGTTTGACGTTCTACAGTTACAAAGACATTGAAAAACTAGAGAAGTTTCTTCATGGAAAACCTATTTCTGAGCAAGAGGTGGGAAGACAGCTACTTTACGAGACCGTATCCTATGCGGAAACATCTATTTGTCGCAGAAAATATACTTCCTATAAAGTCAAACTGATTTGAGATTAGATTTACTGTACTAAGAACGCAATTAGAGTATGTTTTAAATGTTAACATCGCCTGGTATAGGAAGTAGTGCACTTGACCGTGGGCTATGGAAAGATCCATTCTATCTTTATTTTACTTCTAGTTACAACCAAACTAACCAAACCGATATCAGGTCAACAAAAAACTCATGAGGGGATTTATTACCCTAGGCCTTTAAATGGACCTTTAATCAGTTTGTTCCCAATTTAATTTTGATGCCGAGGAGACTGAATACTGTCAATTAATGGCT
>JAKSBJ010000192.1 GCA_022361195.1 Flavobacteriales bacterium | reverse complement strand
TACTAGAATAGTTAGGAGGTAAATAATAGAGACCACTAAGCAATGATCCTATCCAAAGACCTCTTTCATTGTCTTCACAAATTGAAGAAATTAATTTGCCCTTTAACCATTGGTATTGAACTTCCATATTTCCTTTAGGAAGTACCCAGAGACCGTTGGAAGTTCCAAGAAGAATATCTCCATTACCACGACTACAAATTTCAAGAATATCTCCTTGAGTTGTTCCCAATTTGGATATCTCCCCGCCTTCATAAACAAAAATGTCATGATAGATGTTGAAATAGATCCTGTCCTCAAACTTTGCACAACGCGTTATTCTTGGTTTATCATAGTATCCAGTAATAATTCCAATAGCTTTTTTATTAATGTAAATGGTTGTAGAGTCATCATTGCAAATGAATGAAGAAATTTGAGGTTGTTTATCTTTTGGATTCCAGATTTCTACACAGTTTTTTTCTGAGGTAGAGTCTGGGCTATAGGTTATTCCGTTTTTCTCTGAAATTGTTAGATATCGTTTGGAAAGGGCGCGTCCCACTCCTCCATAAATTGTAGCTTCATCATGATCAACAGTTAAAGAATATGTTCTTTGGAAATCTCCTCTTGATGTGTTTTGAAGTAGGTAATTGTATTTGAAAGGATAAATTTTTCCCGATTTGTAAAAACTGAGTAAATGGCCACTGTGGTAGAACCAAATACTACCATCGGGTGCTTCATCCAAATAAAAAACAACGTTAGAAGCTAGTCCATCATTAATGGTTAGTACCTCAAAATTATAGCCATCGTAATGAACAACGCCTCCGTCTGTTCCAAACCAAATGTGGTTGTTCTTAGTTTGGATTATTTGATAAATCTGAGAACTGGGTAAACCGTCAACTGTTGTGTATTGGTAGAAATTAGGATAATAAGATTGTCCATACGCCCATGGGGAAAGAAAAATAAGGAGGAGGGAAAGGACTATATTTCGATACACTTTGAATAAGTTTTGGGTGCAAAGCTAAAAGTAGAATTTTAATTGAAAACTTAAGTCTGGGATACTTGAACTTCTTAATAGAAAACGGTCAGGAATTTGTTTTAGTTTGGTAGTGGGTACAAAAAAAACGATTCCCGGTTTCAAGATTAAATCTCAATTCCGAAAATCGTTTTACGATAGATGTATTTCAAGTTTAGTTATTTCTACATATTAACTATATCCTGCCAGCTGTCCGGATTATAGATCGATAAGGTATTGTCTTCCCGACTTAACATTCCGGCAAAGTTTTTAGCAACTACTTTAAAGTGATGATAAATGGCATTACCATCTGCATCTTCAACTAAGAGTGTATTGCTCCCCAAATTGGTATTTGCTAAAGGTAGTTGAACAGTGGCGTCATTGCTTTGCACCTCTGCAATTTGTTGCCAGTTTCCTTCACTGTTCTTTTTATGTACGGTGTAGGTTCCGTTATGAACTGTTTTGTTCCATGAAAGTGTGACTGAGTTCAGTTCATGAGTTGGCGTTAAGGGTTGTGAATAATACTCCAAATCTGGAGTTTCAGGATTACTACTTTCCACTATGTTCGTCAAGGTCATTTTTGACGCTTCTGAAGGAGCATATTCTGTAACTGGAGTTCCAATTTTATCCAGGTATTTGACTTCTCGTTTGACAACAATTTTGTAAAAAAGCGGATCACCATAAGGAACATAGCCCAGATCGGTAAATTCATCTTTAATGGTCCAAATAGGATCATCCTGAATACCGAGGGTGTCAATGTCAATTTCACTCACCATATCCATTGAGCGAATAGAGAGTGAATTGGCAGGGTCAGTTGTTCGGTAAACGTTGATCTTTTTGATGTTTTGCTCTTTTGGATAACCGTTGATTTGAACTTCAATGGCAGCATTGATATCGTAGGTCTCATTCTCCAATATTGGCGTGACTTTTACAATTTCGGGTGCTGAAGGAGCAGCAGTATTAACCAAACTAATTGGCCCCAAAATAGGACTGTATGGTCCGGCTTTCATTTGGAGGTTCATTTCTCTTACAGTATAAAAATACTTGGCGTTAGAAGCACCGTCCAAACCAAAGTCAGTAAACTGAGTTTGATGATTTGGATTACCTCCAGCTGGGCCAATAATTTTCATCATTGGAGCCATATCAAATTCAGGGTCGTTTGGATTTAACAGATTTCCATTTCTATCCCTAACGTTTTGCTTTTTAGGTATCGGAACATAATTTCCACCTTTAATGTGTTCGTATACAACCGGAATTTCGGTTAATGGTACAAAACAAGCAAAAACAACATCCTTTACAAAGTCAATAATCCGCAATTGATTATATCCCGGTCCAGCAGGAATTACTTGCTGATACATGGATGTTATGGAGTTAATGTGATTAACTTGATTGGGAGGAGAAAGATCAAAATAATCATTGTGTCCATCAATGAATGTATTGATAGAAGCGATAAATTTTGGACTGTTTGGCATTGGCATCCGCACTCCGGTTGGATCATTTGGTAGTTTTTCAAACAACCCATTATCTGCAGTATAATCCCAACTTAAAAAGTTCATCCATCTATCCTGAAACCAAACCGATTTTCGATTTTCGAAAATGTCTTGCATAATGCTTTCAACATTGTAATCATTTGGTCCGCTGAGGTCATCAACCTTATATAAGGCAGTTAAAATTTGAATGTCACTGGCTCGTTTAAATTGAACGGAATACGGTTTATGTTCGTACTCGGTAGTAAAGGTGTATGAGGCTTTGCCAAAGAAGTCAGGTCGGGTAGCGTATAATGCACCAACTGGTAAACGAGGCTGTTGAGGCTCTACAATCTCTTGAGCAAACATGATGGTTGGCTGGGAGATTTGAGAATAATATCCCAGGGTTTGATCATGTGTTCGTAAGCCAAAAATAGAATAACGAACTCCCTCTCCGGCAGCAGGAAGTATGACAGATTCCTCTAATTGATGTGGTGCATCATGGAATAAGTAGGTTTTATAGCCTGGATAATAGTTCACCTTATGTGTGCCTGTTTGAATTTTGTCATAGGTAGGTACATCTTCAAAGGTTAAATCGGCAGCATAAACAACTAAATCATTGGCCGTTCCAATATTTTCGGTACGAATTACCTTTAGTTCTTTTCGAGGCCCATTAGGGTCATTTTGAGTATGAACACGAATAATTCCATTAAACCATTCAACTCGGTGACCAGGACCAGCGTTTTGCGAATGTTGTGCCAGGTTGTACCCCGTAAAGGTGAATTTATATAATCCTAGGTGAATTTTTGCCGTTCCCGGATCTCCATCATGATCCTCTAAATGTTCCTGAATCAGAGCATTTTCATAAACTCCTCTGAATTTGTTGACATGGGTTTCAACAGTTCCATCGGTTAAATTCAAAGTGATTTCTTCCCGGTGAACTGTCGTGAGGTCAACATTGACATTGTATGCTATAGGGTTTGGAAGTGGGTTCGGTAAATTGGTTGATATAGATGGATTTGGTAAACTCCAGTTGGTGTCTGTTAGCATATTTTCAACCGTTAAAAATAGTTTATCAACATGTGCTGTGTCAATGTCAACAGCAGCACTTGCAGATCCGGATGTTACGGGTGTTCCGCTTGCATCATTTTTGTAAACGGTGAATTTAGGATGCGCTCCTGTATTGTTTACCTGGTGAATTACAAAGGTCTCTCCATCAATGGTTAAAATTCCACCAATAAAGTTAGATCCATTTCCAATGATAGATGGCATAATAGTTTCATTCGGAATACCTCCATTGCTGCCTGCACTGGTTATGACAAAAACTCCCGTTTGAATATCGGCCAAAATGGAGTTAGAATGATTTGTAATAGATGTTACCTTTCCTGAAACGGAAATAGGAACTCTATTTCGGAAGTAAATTTCAAAATCGTCTCCAAAAAGCTCGTCCGCATCTGGTAATTCGGCATAACCGCTCACGATGTCTCCGTCAATCTTCCAATGATAATCAATGAGTTCTTGTGCATGATTATATTCAAAGGTGAGACGAATAAAGGTTTTATCAGCTCCTGCAATTCCATTTAGTTCAGTTTGTTCCTGAGCTGAACTTAACAACAATGGACTCTCTGGTCGAATAAGAGTAGCGTTAATATTGGTTGGAGGAAGAAGTGTATTAGCTGGTGTAATGTGTGTTTCAACTTTCCGAATAATAGCACTTCTTTTTGACCGACTAAACCAGTTAATTCCATACGAACTATAGTCGTGCCAACCGCCTTCTTTTTCCCGATGAACAAAGAGTGGGAATTCAGGATCAGGAATGACAAGTGATCGGGTTTCATACGCTTGATTCTGTGGAACCGTATTGTCAATGTTATAGTATTTCTGGTCAAATGGAAGCTCAGGCTTTTTCCAGTCCGGATCAGTAGAACGTTTATATTCGATCCCAGCATGGACAGGTATTGTACTATCAGCTGAAATGAATTCATAATTGGTGTAATAAAAGATCTGATTGGGCAGTTCTTCTGGCAATGGCTTGTGAAACATTGATAAAAATCTTGCTTTGCCATCATGCGAATAACCGTTCTCATCTGTAATGACAACAGGTTCTTCATTTCCTAAACCTTGTGCAATACCTGGGGTAGGAACTTTAAGGTCGATAGGAAGCGGTAAACGCTCATCGTCCAATGCGGTTGGAAGAGTACAGAATAAATGTTGGATTTTTCTTGGTTCTTCTCCATTGTCAAGGTCTTTGACCGTGTAGTATTCGGCAATGTACATGTATTTGCCATTGAACACTACATTATCCAAATCCAATGTTCCTAATCCTAACATTCGAGCAATATGATAGTCAAGTGATGCCAGTTGAAGAACGTAGAGATTAGACAAATCAAACTCCTGATCTGACGGATCGTAATCCGGATTATTCACCAAGGCAGGATCATTGATTAAAAATGATTCTACCGCCATTGGATTTTGAGGGTCATTACTGAGGTCAATGTATGTATCAACGGTGTTTAAAATCCTATTTTCTGGTGGAACTGACGCCCCGTTCCATTTATCCTTGTAGTTATCAATGTTAACATAGGCCTTGTCATTATATCTCCACCAATGTCCATGTACTGAATTTGGAACGGGTTCCAAACGTTTATGGGCCACCTGAGTATCTTTTGTCAGTGCGTATTTTCCAACAAATGTCCAGGCTTTTTTGTGATTGGCAACACTGATGAAACGACTGTAGAGTTCAAAATGAACTTCAATTAAAAATCCGTTGGTTGATTGCAGACGAATCCCTCGAATATTCTCACTTAATAATTGTCTCCCTGAGAGGTTAGCAGTAGCATAACGTTTTCTGAAAGATGCAACTTTATCAGCGGTTAGTTTATTTTCCTCAACCGACAATAATTCTACAAAAGTAAAGCTATTTGCTCCTGCGTTTTCTTGTAAACGTGGTGTAACAGCAAAACTTAACTCGGTCATGTGACTAACTTCCACAACTCCATTTCCATAGGCTTGCATGAAGTCCGTTGGATTTGACGATGGATCAATATTAGCTCTGACCTGAGAATACTTTTGAGTATCGATGAATTTGACTAGAAACACTTCATCTCCGACAACATAAGTCCAACTGGCTGCTGAATCGTTCACCGCATTAGGAATGTAATCAAACCTAAGTGAAACGACTGTTTGTAAGTATGGAGCTCGGAAAATACGAACGTAATCGTTGTTTTTGTTGAAGTTAACTCCTGGAACAGCGTAATTACCTTTAGGTAAATGAGAAGATAATGCTCCTTTTAATAACCATCTCAAGTGAATACCTTCAGTACTATCTATACCTTTGGAACCGGCTGCTTGCAAATAAATGTGAGGAGATTGAATTGCTGCGAAATCGGTGATTTCCAATTGTTCTCCTTCTCCATCAATACAATCACAATCTCCCAAATCAAACAGATATTGTAAAATGTACTCAATAGCCAGTTTTGCATCCAAATAGGTCTCCGAACTGGGGCCGCCAATAAATTTCCAAATAATCTTGGTTTGAACTCTAAATATATGGAGCAGTTTGTATTTGGGATATCTACTGTCAAAATTCTCCAGCAAGGCTAAAATCTGTTCTGCACATTTTATGGCATTTTCAATGTCCGGTTTCAAATAACAATCTCTAAAGATGGCATTGATCTGGTCATATAGATCGCAAATTTTGTCATCTCGCTTGCATGGTGATGTGCCACCACCTGGATTAGAAATGATAATAACGGCTTTTGTAAACAAATCCTTTACTCTTCTTATTTCCGTTTCGACGGCTTTAGTGGAATCAAAATATTCAATTCGTCGTGCGACAACTTCACCACTGCTATCAACAATGTTGAAATAGAATTTTTTATCAGAACTTTCTTTTATTTCAAAGGCAGAAGAGCTTTTTTTAATTAGTTCTACCGCTATGTTTAACTCTTTAATAGCATCATCCACTTTGTAATAGCGGGTGCTACTGCTGAGAATAAGCTCATCGTTAAAATCAAAAACTCTAAAACGGTATTCGTCAATTCCGTCTGTGTCGATTTCATTAAATATTTCGACTCTTAGTTTATCTGATTCTTTTTTATTAGTGGCCATAATTTTCTTATTAGCGCGTTAATTCACTATTGCAATTCAAGGTTATTAATGATGATTGTTCCTACCTCGTCAGTTGAGTATTGAGGAGTACCAGGAACAATGTATTGGCTTCCATTCCACAGCTTGTATTGGAATTTGAAATCAAACATTCCTCCGTTAATGGTTAAGCCTGTTTTCATGATAATTGCCTGTGAATAATCTTTAGAGAATAGTAGTTTATAAGTCATATCCGGATTTCCGGCATTGTTTAAAATTTGAATAGTATCCTGAATTTCAGCTAAAGGAATTTTAGGATTATTAAACGGCTCTGGGTTTCGAATGATAATGGCGATGATTTTGTCATTGTCATTCGCATTTTTAATTACATTAAATTCAGTTGAAATGGCTTCTTGTAATGGTTCAAAACCGAAGATTCCTTCTACAATTCTATCATAAGCATGTTGGTAGCTCAAAATTAATCCGTCGCTCATGGCATTTGCTGTACCAGTGATAGTATCATAAGCGGCCTGAATTTCAGTTGCCGTGAATCCTTTTTTAATTTCAAATACAGCATTTTTTGTAGTTGGATTTGATGGATCATTGTCCGATAAAATGTAGCTGTTTACTTGCTCCTTAAAGGTCGCATAACGAGAAGTTTGGAAGATGAATTTGTGAACCTCTTTTGTTTCGTCCTGATCATAGGCATTATCTCCATCAAGGTCGTACAGATTATTGACAATAGCCGTGTACAGTTTTAACGGTTTCAAATGTTTTGGAACAATTGATAAATAGGATGATTTAGGGATTATGGTATTTCCTCCCAGCGGAATACAATTATTCGCTTCCATCAAGTTGGCGTATTGATCAAATACGTGAGGTATTTGCGGATTAGGATCATCATGCCAGTATTCAATAGTTTGTGGAATATGGGTGTGATCGGTATCTGCCGGATCATAATCCAAATAAGGTGGGTTGACAATACTTTCTCCTTCTTTTGGATCCTTGATGACAATTTTTATTTGTCCCTTAACAGCTGCCTGGCCGTTATAAGCTGGCCATTCCTGGAAGAAGTGATAGGCAAATGCTTTAGCAAAGAATAAACTGATTCTCGTTGTTTCATCGTTGTAGAACAAAGGTTTTGCGCTGAGTAGGTTTCCATCCGCATTTGGATAAGAACGTTTATAATCAATGTATTGCCTTAAAGATGTTAATGCGTACTTCTCAGGATGAGGTGTCAATGGTGGGTTTTGTGGTATGATATTTCCAGCAGGATTTCGTACAATACCATTTGCATCCTCTACTGTATTGCCATTATCATCTAAATAATCTCCATAAGTGGCTTTTACATGTTCATGGAAATAACCAACAGGTCCTGCTGTACTAAATCCGTAGGTGTAAGAAAAGTCATGTGTAGCTGGATTATTGGTACTAAGGTCTACAGAGTCTCTTAACACAAAACGAACATAATAGTGCGTGTCAGGACGCCAAATTGGCTGTATAAAATGGTTGATAGAATCGATGGTAGCTTGTGCATCGGCTTCAATAGCAGCTTGCCCTGGAATGCCTATGTTGAAGTAGTATTTTTCAACGGACATCCAGCAAACTTCATGTAGGAGTGTATGACATTTTCTATCTTCTTCCTGACAATCACAGTTACCTTCTTCTAAAAGCAATTGTAATACGGTTTGAAGAGCTTCCCAGGCGGTTTCATAACTATCTGGGCTTGGGAATTCAATGAAGTTCACGATGATTTTCATGTCTTCATGCACACTGTCTGCCATGTCCCCGTTTGACATACTATTGAGGACAGCCAATACTTTTTCAAAACAAGAAATGTATTTGTGTAAATCTTTTTTGTTGTATTGAGAAGGATGTACTAAGCAGTTGTTTCTAATTTCAAAAAGACGCTCCCAAATGGCACAAAGCTCTTTGTCTTTATAACATGGCTCTGGTGTATCTTCTTGACAATCTCCATGTTCATTGAGGAAGTCGAGTAATTGAGCAAGTGCTTGTTTTACTTCTTTTTGCGTTTCGAAAGAAGGGTCTTTAACAAAGACTTCTACAACCTTTTTGTAGTGACCAAATTTACTGGCTAACTCACAAGCCGGGTAAAGTTTGTCAAATTCGTAAATGAGAACAACTGCTTTTTTGGCGCAGTCAATTTGATTTTCCCAATCTACTTTTCCTTCTGTAAGCAGACAATTGTCAATTTTCTTTAAAGCAAAATAAAGTTCGCAAAGTTTGTCTGGTGGACATTTAGGTGAAAGTTTATCCCCTTTTAGGAGTGTACCTTTTATGGCAGGCTTTAAAGTTGAACCAAATGAGCTAATTCGTCCACTCTTTCCTTTTTTAGGTGGACTTTTCGGATCAACTAATGAACAACCAACGCTTTTTAGTTTCTCTAGTCGAATCTCTAAGTCACGGGTTGATCGGACATTACCTTCAACAATTCCCCAGAAAATGAGGTTGTTTTGGTAATCAATATCCGCAATTTGGTCTTGTAATGCCTGAATTTGAGCACTATTTGGATATTGAGGAATAATTTCTATTCGGCTTACAGCAGCCCATGTAGGTTGATCATAAATCACTTTGTTATTTAAATCTGCTGCTGAAAGATGAACTTCATATGGGCTATTTGGATCAATGGCATTTGGATCAGGATTTCCGTAAGTGACATAAGAAACACTATCATCAACCAAAGCAGTCCAATAACGAATAATTACGCCCGAACTAAAAGTGGTTAGTTTTAAATAGACCTCTAGTGATGGTTCCGGTAAGCGAATTTGAAGAATGTTTGTGTTTTCAAACTTCAGTGATTGGTCAAAATTAAATGGATTGTTTTCTGTGCTAATTGATCCATATTCATCATCCGTTTTATTGTAGAGATAAAAGGCTACCTGATTTGAATAAAACATATGATTTTCATCAAAGCAGTAATATTTCTGATTCAATGGCTTTTGAAGGAAATTGGCGCAATCATGTACTTCGCGCTCTCCTTCACAAAATAACGCAGCTGGCGTAATACCATATTGTTCTGGCGTGTACCATCCTGGTTGTCCTTGCTCAGTATAAGAAAAAGGATTATTGGCCATTAAACGAATGGTGTTGTACTGACCGTCTGTTTTTTGGAACTGACCAATTTTAAGGGTACTTGCAAGTGGATTGGCTGGGTACAGTGCCCTATACGGATGATAATCTTCCCAGTTGGAAGTTTGAGGATTCCACGATTTAAGTTCAATGCTTTCGATTGAGAATCGGTGAGTAACTTGTCGTATTGGTTTTCCTTTAACCTCGTTTTGTGGTGGAATATTTTCGGTGTGACGTTTTGCCGGATTGTTTACACCTCCAATGATACTTTCTACTGGAATGGCATCTAACCCTTTTTCAGTTTTAAGATCGATGTAGGTATCCATTGGAATGATGGTGTTCACAATAGATGCTGGAAGTGATCCTGCTCCTGGAGCATTTGCTCCCAGATAAGCCAGTTCAAAGGTCTCATTAGACAGCATATTTACCCCTTTAACAATGTCAGGAATAGTTCCGGCATTGGCTGGGTTGACTAACGGATTAATTGGTGATCGATCAACATCGCTATTGAATTCCCACGAAAGGGATAAGTTCCCGCAGAATTTGAATTTGAACACCCACAAAATGGATATTTTGACACAAACTCTGAATTCTCCATAAATTTTGAATGGTTTTGATGCCTCAACTCCCAAAATAACGTCAAAGGAAGCGTACAAACTGACAAACTTAATGTCGATATCAGCACCAACTCCTGCGGCCATATAGGCACTGAATTGCGGACGTTCAAAACTAATTTGCCCACCTACCTCAATATAGGCCCAGGCACTTACCCTAATTGGTCCATAAGAACGTTTGAAACTAATTTCTCCTCTTGCTCCGGCTTCAATTCCTTTTGCCGAAAGCATCAAGAAACTCTTAATTGTGACAATGGTCAGGACACGAGCCGTAATTGGGTTGGTTTTGGTTCCAATATTAACATACCATTTAGAGGAATCATTGAAAAAGAAACCAGCCTGTACATCTGCATACAATTTGAGGATATCACCACTTTTTGTTGGCATTTTAAAGTCGGCTCCAAATCCAAATTCGAGTGAATTATCCCCCACGGCAATAAAGGCAAAGAACGGTGGGTCACCACTATCTTCTAACCCCAGTCTGGCGGATAAAATGGCTGCACGTCCGTCAATCATAAATAGTGACGGAATGGACAACAAGATCATTGCTTTAATGTTGAGAACAGTTCCATTGTCAAATGAAGTCCCTAAAGAAGCTCCGGCTCCAATTGAGAATGGTGTTCCAGCACTTACGGTCCTATCTGGACCATTGAATTTCCGAACATGAATTCCACGTGGAGGTGCTTTATAATAATCGTACCATGAATCAACCCCAGAGGTAAGTCCGGCAGCTTCTTTTTCTGCAACGTAGCGATAACCAATTAAACCTCTAAAACCATAAATCCCTACTGGACCAATGGCAATGGGTGCTGGAAGCTCAATGGAGGCATCAATGATAAAGGCAGGATAGCTTGGCATGAGTTTCATGTCAGCACTTCCGGTAATTCGGGCCTGAGGAAGTTGTAATTTAATACCTCCGGCGTATTCTGTAGATTCCCCTGGTTCAGGAATCGATAACCATCCGTTGATAATTGCAACAGGTGTGCTTGACGGAATGGTCAAATCCAAATGCAAAGTTTGAATGTGCAAATAGGCATCTGGTTTATTTGGAAGATTGTCGGTGCAGTAATAGAACTTAACTCCGTCACCTCTAATTTCAACACCCAATGGGTCAACACTCAGTCCTCCGTCAAATCCAAAGTAGTTGAATTTGCGCATTACCCCGTTAATTTCTCTTTGGTGTGAACCGTAGTGGATCGCTGAAACGGTAATTTCAACCGGACCTAGTGAGAGTACAATTGGCTCAACCAAAGCAATGGAACCTCCCTGAAATTCAATCGTTCCGTCGCTATAAATTCGCAGGCGATCAATGTCAATAGCTTTAAGCTTAAGAGTATCTTTTAGAAATCCCTGGAATTCTATTTGGCCAGAGGTTCCAATGTAAAAATCGTCATCTTCTTTACCTAGTTCGAGACTTTTTATATGATAAGTGAATACGTCTGGTAATTCAATTGGGTAGGGTGGGGCAGCTGAGGCAGTAAGATTAAAATCACCATCGTCATGAATGTGTCCTTCAATTCCAATAGTAACTGGTTGTCCAGCATTTGGTGTTCCCTGAGGGTATACAAATTTTTTGATCTCCATTGCTCCCTTTATGCTGGAGGAGATGACCTTATTTTGCTTAAAGTTGATATCGAAATGCTCAAAGCCAACTTTGAATCCATCATTCGATCCTATCTTAGCCCAAAACATATTGTCCCCACCTTGGGCACTTAGTCCTATTTCCCCGGACAGACCTCCTGTACCAATGAGGAGATTCTTACCATAGATAACAGCATTGGTATCATCAGGATCATTGAACCATTTTGCTGGTAAGGTCACTGAGGCCGATTCGGCATACATTCCCTGAAAATCTTCCGGACGTCCATCAGCATCTGCCTCGGGAATGTTGTAGGTCTTGCTCATGTCTACTTTCAAGTCAGAGAAATGCAGCATGATACCAGTTTGACCAATGAAGGATCTTTGGAAATCGAAAGCAAATTGATTCTCAAACTCAAATCCTTTGGCCGTTGAATATTTGAAGTCACCTACAGTAAAATCTAATGCCGAATGATTTGCAGTATTCGGATCTTCAATAAATCCGCCCGGATTTCCAGGATCAGGGATGGCAGGGATTAACCAGTTTCTTGGAAACTCCAGAGACATTTTAATATCGCTTAATTCAAGGGCGAATTGCGGAATTAATAGTTCATATAAATCCTCCTTTGTAATGTCCTCTATCCATCCTTCAAAAAGTTCAACCAGTCGCTCAAACTTATCATCCAGATCATCTAATTCTGCCAGGACAACCCCCATCACGTCTTTGATCAGATCAACGTCAATGTGATAATCAAAATTCAAGGACTCAATGGCAGTTTCAATATTATCTACACTTGTTTGGAGTGTTGTGTTTTCCTGATAAGTTTCAATAATATCATCGAGAGTATATTCACTGGTAAATGAAAGTAGTTCATCTACCTCTGTTTTGATATTACCCAGTTCAGTAGTGATGGTTTGTGCTAAAGCATCAACGGCAGCATTACCATTGATGTAATCTCCCATTTTTATAATCAACTGATCTAAGAAGTGAAGTGCAAAATTGTCGTCTTCCAAATCAAAGAATGCCGAAATCATCTCCTGAAAGAATTCCTCTCTACTATCAATATCTGCCAATTCAAGAAAGATGTCCAAAAATGCTTCAGGAGCATAAGAAAAACCTTCTGTTTCTAAGTTATTGATGTATTTGTAAATGGGCCAACTCCAATCTAACAACAAAGGGAACTCAGAAAAATTGGCATTGGAACCCCGGAAGAATACGAGGGACATTCCAGAACCAAAAAGAGGAATCTTTAAGGTTTTGGTCATGATGGTAATGCTGTAATGCTTTTCATCTCCCGTTGGGGAAACGTCTACTACCAAATCTTTGTAATGAATTTCTCCCAATACAAGATCTATTCCCTGTTGCACTAAGTCTTCCAGGGCTTCAAAATCGCCTGGAATGGCTTTTGCGTCAATTAAGTCGGAAAGAACCGGATAAAATGGTTGAGTTGGCATAATACTATTTTTTCAATTAACTGATTGAGGCCAACCAGGCACTGTCAGCGTTTGTTGCGTTAAAATTTGTGGCTAATGAGTCTAATGGATTGAGTTCTGTCAATACATTTACTCCGGGAAATTCTTCTAAGATTTCACCATCTCCAAAAGCAAATTGGAGAGTTGAAGACGGACCAAAGCCGTTAAAGGCATCTGTGGTAAAAAGAGCAATGATTTCTTTTTGGTTGTCTGATGCCTTAACCATGAAAGCCTGAGCCTGATTTGTGCCATCATCTACTGAAACATTAAAGCCCAAAGAGTTTTCTCGAAAAGGCCCATATTCATTCGTCAATGTGATACTGATTACTTCAATATAATCAGTGTCAAAAGGTTCTACAATGCTTTTTATTAAATAGTCGCTCATAATATTATAAAGCTTAATTGGTAAATTCTACATCATCAATATCCACAGTACCGGTAATAGCTTTGGTACGGTGAAAATCCAGTGATATTTCTGATATTTTAGTTAAATCAGCTCCTAGTAAAGCAAATTCGTTAAGAGGAATTCGGATGGTCATAAGGGCCACTTTTGTGTTACTGGCTCTATCCATCCAATAATTTTTTCCTGCCGTAAATGATAAAGGAGGAATGGTAATACGTTTGTCTTTTCTCACATGTGGATCGGGTATGATAAAACGATCTTTAACGATTAATGATTTTGTATCAACATGATCCTTTAATCCAATTTTCAATTCACTTAAATCTCCATTGGGTGGTGGTGTCACTGTTTTTGCGATTCGGATATCCAAATAACCAAATCCACTGACATCCTTCAATGCAGCTTTTACCTGAAAGCGCAAAACGTCATTCTGTTTCCATTTAACCTGAACTCCCATTGAACTGTGAGGTGATGAGGTGTTGATTCCCCCTGGAATTCCAAAATCACCCTCATTGAGATCGGCCATATTTGGATGAACAACAGTTCCTCCACTGCTACTTGTTCCTTCTGCTGGATTTGATTGAAAGTTATCAATCGTCCTTCTAGCTTCTTTTGCCTTAAATTGAGAATAAATTTTCTCGAATTTGACCGATTTAGGTGTTTGCTCCCCAGTCATGAATTCACGCCAAAAGTCTTCCCCATTGATGTGCATGCGGAAAAAAGCATTCATGTAAGCTCTACAAATGGCTTTTTGATGGCCAGCTGAGGTGAGCGTTTTATTTATTTTTTTTGTTACCTTTTTGATATCTCTGATTCCAGTATTGAGTTTCCCTAAATCAGCGGCATTGGCAGCGGCATTTTTTTTCAGTTTTTTCAGTTTCCCACCATAATATTTTGCATAGGTATTAAAATCCGAATTTTTGGTAATGAACCCATTATGAGTTGCTCCATAAACAAATGTCATGGATTTATCTTCAGTTGCTGTTCCTGCAGCCATACCATTGTATGCCCGGTCGTAAAGAGAAAAGCCCGTATTTCTCATTTCACCTCCCACAGCTGATGCTCCACTTACGTCGCCATCCATTGAACCGTAAAGAACAAAGAATGGAACGGCTTGTTCTAGCGTCTCAACATCATATCGGTCGGTTGGAGCCAGTGATGCTACAGCTACAATATTGTTAAGGTTGGCAGGGGCAACCGAGGCTCCGATATCCTTGACAGCTCTGACAACTGCTTCTCCACCACGACTATGTCCCATAAGTCCAATCTTGTCTTGAACTTTTAATCCAAATTTTGCTTTCAGTACTTTTAAGTAGTGGAACAAAACGTTTGATCTACCCAAGGCTCCCATTCCAAAAGGAGCTGGTTTAGTAAATACTAAATAGTCATTAGCTCCAATGGTTTTGATAACAAAGTCTTTGTTGTGCTTCCACTTCATTTGCTTAAAAGTGTAGCTACCTCCTGGAGGTGGAGGAGGGTTTTTAATTATTTCATGAATATCATGAGTAGTATCGTTATAGATATAGTTTTTTGATCTGTAGGCAAAAAAGTGAGAATGGCCAGGGACTCCTGCTATTCCTGTTATTGCTGGAACTGTTGTTCTGATCCTCACCAGATTTAGATAGCGCAGGTCAATTGAGGCCGCAATAAAACCATTGTGGGCAAAGTACTTTAATAGCCAATCATACTGAGTGTACTTATGTCCATTCCCATGAACAACTACAACAAGTGGGTAATTGCCTCGCTCGGAACTGATATTAGAAGGATCGGTAACTCCATTTTGATCGGCCGGATAATAGACATGACCTTTTAAACCTACGGTCCAATTTCTAGCAAGCAAAACTGCCCCTCGTTTAATTTTGTCCATAATACCAGAAATTCGTCCGTCCGAACCTCCTCCCAGTAAAGTTCCAGCATCACTTTCTGTAAAATGCCATTTTCCAACATGCTTCCAGGGTTTTATTGTTCCCGGATCAGGTAGTCCCAAAGCTGCATTGTTGTTTAATCCAAAATCTTTGGTTCCCCAAACGTATCCGTTTAATGAATAAAGGTAAACAGCTGTAGAAGGTGCTATCGTCGTTGAAACACCGTTGGAATTGAATCCTTGAATATGGATTTGATATTTGCTATAGGGGCGATTGAATTGATCCGTATTATTAGATCCCGCCACAAAAACGAATCGACGTAAATGATTTCTTGAAAGTCCTGCATTATCCGCATCTGTTATCAGTTGGTTGTACTCAACGCGAGTCAAGCCCAGCATAAAAATATCTTCCTTTCGGGCAGTACTTTTTTTTCGTTTAAAAGCTGTAATGTCCAGTATATATCGATCCTGATAATTCCCTGGGCTAACTTCTTCACTAATTCGAATCTTTTGAAATCGGATGGACTTGGGAAAAACCGGACTTTGTGTGATACTTGTTTGCTCTTCCTTTTCCTTAAATTTAGGGTAAAATTGTTTGGATTCTTTCTGAGCAAACTTCTTTTCCGAGATGAAAATAATATCGTTGTTATCCTCATAGCTTCCTTTATAGGAAACATGGGTGAAGCCTGTGCCTCGCATTAAATTGTACTTGGAGGATAGACTCTTGAGGAAAACGCTTGAAACACCTGTGTCAAAAGGTAAATCGATTCCACCAAAAACGGTGTCTAAATCATCTGTCCCTTTCATGATGGATGTCAGGGCTGAGGTACTTTCTTTTTCACGGAAATAAGATAGCTTTATGTGGTGAGCGATATTAACCTTATTTGCTCCTGTATCGTGATTTGGAAAGCTTAATTTAATTGCGTTTGTCCAGTCTGTAGCGGCTCCATTTCGCAATTTTGATTTATCCAGGAAATGGGATTTTTTCGATTTACCTAGTAGTTTTTTATTCTCAATGAATAAGATAGGGTCGAGATTATCGTCTACTCTCAGTTGTAATTCAACGTTATTGTTGGCTGTAGTTCCATTGGCGCTATCTTCAATCAAGATTGGCCAGCCAGAACTTTCGTAGACTTGGGCGGTAAAATTTGCCGCAGGTTCCACCTTTAATTGAACCGTATTATTTCCTGCTCCAGGATTATAGTTCTTATAATAATTGTAAGAATAGCCAAATTCACTTCTGATGTCAATATAAACTCTTCCCTTAGTTTCAAATTTATCGAGGAGGTCAGTGTAAATAGCACTTTTTTTCTTTTTACGATTTACCGGATTCGCTCCACTATAATCCCTTAGTTTAACTCCTCTGAAATAGTGCATGCCAAATAACGCAGCCGGATCGGTATAGGCAAAAATTTGTTCTCGTTGGTTGCGCAAGGTAAAATCATCTTGAGGACTGAGGGTTGATACTTGGGATTGATTGTAAAGTGTGGTGACGTCAATTTGATGTCGGGACTTTTTAGCGTAATCTAAATCCAGTTTTAGATGGTTAGTTTCGGTAATAACTTCAAAAGCAATTTTTTTGTTCTTGTCAAAAGTTCCCATCCATTCTCCTTCCTTAACCTGCATGGGTTTTGCATCCGGATTAGCCTGATTGAAAATGTTTTCGATGAGTAAGTTGCCTGCAAGAGTGGTATTATATCCAAAGTTTGCTGGTGTAGGATTTGGGGTTGCAGGAACTTTTGCAAGAAGTTTATCATGATTTTTCCATAATCGTTCAATGAACTCATTATTCGTGTTGGCTTTAGGAGTCACATTGGCTCCATCAATTAAACTCGTGATTTTAATTCCACGGTAGATGTAATATTTAACTGAATTGTAGGAAATGTCCAGCCCTTTATTGGGTTTTAAAACGATGTTAACTAAGTTGTTGTCTATTGCTCCCGCAGCTACATCATAGTATGGACAAACGACAATCATTCCTGCTTGACAAGCAAATGCTCTGGCATCATTGGCCAATGAAAAATCTGCAGAAACATTGAATTGAGTCGCTTGAGCACCAGGTGCTGGTCCGTATGAATCATTGGAGCCACTTTGGGCTGACAAATGTTGTGGTTCTGTAAAGAAAAACATTACAATCCTTTTTAATAAAACACTGGAATTGGAGCAGGGCATACCTATCTGAGACAGAGCAAAAGCTAGCACTGAACATCAGTCCAATTCAATAAATAAGATTCAATTGTTGTGTTAGTATTTAGAGTAGAATAGCGCTACTTTTCATACTAGTTTGGGTTAATGAATCGAGCTAAATATAGAGACTTTTTTTTTGAATGATGACCGTATTTTTACGGTTTTTTGGTGGGTAGGTATATATACCTAATGTCTTATTTTAATTAAGGTTTCAGGTATATGGTAGCTTATGTAATGGGTTGATTATAGAAGGTAATATTGTGGGTTGTTTTTACTAATTATTTGTTAATGACGAAATGAGGAGAGTTGGTATAAAACTTATGATTAAGTTCGTAATAAGGAGATCATGAAACTGCGGAAGAAATTCATAATCAAGATAGGAGAATTTTTTAATTCGATTAAGTATATTTATTATTACAGTAGTAGGCATATTAAAGATGCTGATCCAGAAAGTTCTAATTACGTAGCAGGATTATTGTTCCTGTTTTTTGTTTTCTTTTTGATACTGATATTGGTGTTTAATGCCTTTGGTGCTTTTTAAAATACCAAAATGGATTGCCAATTGTGAAAATCATTTCCAGAGTTTGTAGTATGAAAAGACAGAATTTGGGATATTGTATCCCGTGATTCAATAAAACACTTCGACAGATGCCGACTACAGATAAACTAAATCAATCAAGTTTCTCTCATAAAATCATGCAGAAATTTGAAAAAACGGATGACACTAAAATCATAAAGAAAGGTGATTGTTTGATTAGGGAAGGGGAGATTGAAAAGCAGGTTTACTTCATTACAAGCGGAGCCGTTAAACTATTTTATTTGTCCGAATTGGGAGAACGAATCATTCGATTTGGGTATGAAGGATCGATTATCAATTCGTTGAGTTCTTTTTTAACCAACGAACCATCCGAATTTTACATTGAAGCCATTCGGAAAACAGAAGTGAAAATTATTCGTAAAGAGGAAATTGAGAATCTAATTTATGAAAGTGAAGAGAGTTTAAAGGAGTACAGTAAATTTCTGGAGGAGCTGCTTGCTCAGCAAATGGCGAGGGAAATAGACCTTTTAACCAGTTCCCCAAATAAAAGACTGGAAAGAGTTTTAGAACGAAGTCCCGATCTTTTCCAGCACGTTCCGCTTAAATACATTGCTGCTTATCTCCGCATGAATCCTGAAACACTGAGCAGAATTCGAAAATCTTGATTGAAGTCAAGAGTTTTGTCATGATGGTCCATCAACTTTGCTAAAAACAAAAATGTATGCGAATCAATCAAGATCAACTCATAGATAAGCTTTTAAGAATGACGGATCAATCCTATAAAACTGCGGTGAAATTCAGAGAGCTATCAATTGAAAAACTCAACTATAAGCCAGATGAAACGAAATGGAGCATTTTGGAG
>JAKSBJ010000101.1 GCA_022361195.1 Flavobacteriales bacterium | reverse complement strand
GCGAACCTGGTTCCCGTTTTCATTCATGGTGACCATCATCCCCGTCCAGAAATCACGGCTCAGGTTGGAATCCAGTGAAAATTTCCCGTGCAACGACCAGTCGGTGCGATCCGGTAACTGGCGGGAAAGGTGGGGAAAACTGGGCGTCGCATCCGTCCAGTTGTGAGCTTCTTCATGGGTGATACGCATCGTCAGGTGGCCGGGTTTTTCCTCAAGCGAAAACCTCGAACCGACCAAACGGTTGTCGACCATGCGGCCGCTTTCCACCGTCCACCACGGATCCAATTGGATCCCACTGAAATTACTGAATCCATGCCGCCCATAGACGGAGGCCTGTCGGACTTCCTGACGTTCGTTTCCGGCCCCATCCTGTGCACTGACTGTGATGTCGTACCAACCCGGCACCGTGAAAAGGGCCGTGGCTCGGGTGGGAGGATCTTCTGTCAACTGGATCCCCTGCTGAGGGGCGCTCCAGGTAAATTGGAGCGGATCTCCTTCGGGATCAAAACTGTCTCCTGCGTCCAGCTTGAGTGACTGGTCAAGGTCGATGTTCCAGGATGCGGGTTTTGCATCCAGGGTAATATCCGGTAAACCGTTGCTGGTCCGTGTGACCTGGATTTGTGTGCTGTCGAGGACCTTGCCCCATTGATCGACCCCCAGGAGATTGAGAGTGTTGGCACCTTCCCGCAATCGGACATTGGAAAGAATCCATTCTCCCAGGCGACTGCGCCTGAATGCGGCATCGGGTTGGCCCTCTACCTGGACCGCGAAGATGCCGGGAGGGGATTCACCACGGAGTTCCAGCGCATCGCTGTCCGTCTCGAAATCCGTCCCATCCTGAGTGGTGATGCGGAAGGGGGTATCAATGTAGCGGCGCATGACGTTTAAGCCGTAACGTTCCCTGGATCGGAACCAGTTGGTGTAAGTACGATCATTGATGCTGTAGCTGCGGCTGGCGTTTTCCTCCGCTTCGAGCCAGGCCAGCATACGGGGGGATTCGTGGGTGTAGTTTTCGAGCAGTTCGGTCAGATAGTAGTAAAAGAGTCGCAGGTTGTAATCCTTGC
>JAKSBJ010000037.1 GCA_022361195.1 Flavobacteriales bacterium | reverse complement strand
TACATCAGGGACACAAGGTGCGATAGCCGCTACGGTATAAGTGAAGTTGTAAGTTCCGGCTGCAAGTCCATCGGCATTTAAAACTCCCGTTGCAGGATTAAATGCACCTGAAGCTGAAGTTTCAGCCCATGTTCCACCCGGATCGGCTCCTGATAATAATGTGTTTAAGTCAATTGTTGATCCTCCACTATTACAAATGGAAGCAGTATTGTCAAGTCCTGCAGAAACTTCATCCTGAACAACAACAGTAAAGTCGGCTACATCAGGAGGACAAGGAAAATCCGCAGTAGCGGTATAAGTAAAGTTATAGGTTCCGGCAGTTAAACCATCGGTATTTAGGATTCCGGTTACAGGGTCAAAAGAACCAGAGGCTGAAGTTTCTGCCCAAACTCCTCCTGGATCGGCTCCTGAAAGTAAGGTGTTTAAGTTAACGAATGAACTAGCAGTATTACAAATAGTGGTTGATCCGTCCAATCCGGCATTAACTGGAAAGGCAGCTGTAATTGATACAACATCCGATGAAGGAGGGCAAACACCCGATGTAATTGTCCATGTATAAGTATTAACTCCGGCTGTTAATCCAGTAACTCCTGAGGTTGGATTAGTTGGTGTAGTTACGGTTGATCCTCCAGCACCTATGGTCCAAACTCCGGTTCCGGAGGTTGGGGCATTTCCAGCAAGAGTCGTTGTTGTTCCACAGATAGCTTGATCAGGACCAGCATTGGCAACAGTTGGTAATGGATCAACTGTTACACAGTCAATAGTTGAATAAGCGTTAGGAAGGCAATCTCCAACAACTAAGGCTCTAAAACAAGTATTGGCTGTAATTCCGGTAGCGACATAAGGAATTGAAGTAGCTCCAGGAATTGGTGTCCATGGTCCTGCAGCAGATGGAGCAGATTCCCATTGAATGGAAGTACCTGTCCAACCAGCTAATGATAAAATAACGTTATCTCCTTCACAAATAGGGTCAGGACTCACAGTTGCTGTTCCACCAACAGGTGGTAATAAGGGAACATAAGTAATTGTCACGTACCCATCTCCAGTTCCAACACCAACTGCGCAAGCTCCACCACCGGGTACAAGACTTGATCCGCCTCCGCCTCCGCCGCCACCCAGGGCACCTGAAGGAAAGCAGTCTCCACCGCCACCGCCACCGCCGTACCACCCGGATCCACCTCCACCACCTGGACCAACCGAGTAGCAAGGATCAGGTGCTCCAGCACCTCCGGTTCCAAATCCACCAGCAGAACCAGCAGTTCCAGCTCCCCAGGGAGCACCACCACCACCTCCTGAAGCAGCCGTACCTCCGCCACCTCCACCTCCAAAAGAGGCTTCACCAGCTAAACCACTAGGACAACCACCGTCACCACCATCGGCATCAGTAGTTCCTCCACCCATACCGCCACCACCTCCGGCAACGATAAAGGCATCTCCTAAAGTATAGGGCGGAAAACTAACGTAAGACATTCCTCCTCCTCCGCATGAGCTCCAGGATCCGCCACTACCAGCTGAACCTGCTCCGGCAGAAGGATAACCAGCCACAGGGCAACCTCCTTCACATCCTGCAACAATTTGTAAGATATCACCTGGTGTAACAGGAATTGTAGCACTAACAGACGCTCCACCTCCTCCGGTAGCTCCACCACCCGCTCCACCAACGGCTACAATATCGATACTTGTAACACAAGGAGGAACAGTGAAATATTCTGGGGCACCGGTACAATTATACGTAACAGTTACCTGCGAAAACGAGGACATTGTCGAAGATGCAAAGAACAAAGCGAGAAAACCCACTTTCGAGAACCAATTCTTCGACGGTAATATTTTCACCGGCAAACTGGAAGTAAGCAGAAGTAAGCGTCCGTGCATAATTATCAATTTTTGGACAAAACGCAAGAGTCAATGATGTTTTAAGTAGCTGTCAAAAACATCAATTCAAATTGGTATATTTTATCAGATTCTGGCTAGGGTTATATAAGTCAGAATTGTAGTAGGTGGGTGCGTTTAGCTAGTTGAAAGATAGACGAAATAGCTGTAGCAACGTTGTTGTTAAGTGGGTGATTTTTAGAAGAATTAGACGAAATACAAATTCCACATTCGTTAAACTTGGAAATTTTTAGATAAATCCAGATAAAGGCAAAAAAAGCCCAAAAATCACCTAAAACGTTTAGAATAGAAGAAAAAAATACGGGCTTCTAAGAAACGACATTTTTTTTGCTATAGACTTACTTTGAATTAGTTACATGAAATGGACGTTTATGCTTCTTATTGGACAGAGTTTCGCCGAGCTCTAAATGAAACCTTTGTAGCATTTGGGGGATTGAGTCTCAGAAAGAACATTATTTGTTTCAGTTGGTTATTGAATATGCTTCCCTTGAGGTTAAAAGGGAACAATGTAAGTGTTCAAATCCGTCAACCTACTCATTATAAATGACTAAAGTTTTTGGAAGTTAGTGGTTTTAGCTTGTTAGAGCATTGATTTAGTTGGTGTTAGGGTGTAAAAGGAATGGAGTGAAAGAGACTTTTCAGATAACCGATTTTTGGCCTGATTTTAGTACCTTTCCAAAAAAAATGAAGATGAAAAATTTGATATTAATGTTGGCTGTGCTTTTAGGTTCAGTTTCATTCTCTTTCGGGCAAAAAATATATTCTTCGGATGATAAGTACAATGTTGATTTTAAGGTTTATGTAACCGATGATAAATACAACTGTGATTTGATTGTTTACAAAAGTGACGATAAGTACAATTTGGGAAATAATAAAGGACACTGGTACTTTACAGATGACAAATACAATGCCGATAAAAAAATCTATTTCACAGACGATAAATATAATTGTGATTTGATCATCTATTTTACGGATGATAAATACAATACGGGTTGGAAAAACAGCTCTAAAAAACATTTACTTTACTAGTGAGAAAAAGATTTACTTTACTCTATTTCCTGCTTTTTCTCTGTTCCTTTTATTCAAAAGGATGGAGCGATATGGGACACCGTTATACCGCTTTGGTGGCCTATGATATTTTAGACAAAGAAGTTTCGGATAAAATCTTGGCTCTTTTAGAAAATCATTCACATTATGATTTACACTTTAAAGATCAAATGCCAACTGAGGTTCGTGAAAATGCCGAACTTCAAAAGCCTTGGCTTTTTTCTCAAATAGCTGTTTGGGCTGATGTGATTAAACGAAAAGAGTTGGGATATTCTCCTCAACATCGAAATTGGCATTACATCAACCTACCCATTTTTTTGACGGATACAGATGAGCGTTATTATGAGGATAATATGCCCAATAATTTAGAGACGGATTTTAAGAAGGGTGAAAAAGATAGTTGGAATATTGCTCAGGCGTTTGGGTATAATAAGCAAGAAATTACTTCCGATAAAAAGGCGAATGCAGCTTTAGCGGTTTGCTGGATTTTTCATTTGATGGGAGATATTCATCAGCCTTTGCATTCAACAGCCCTATTTAACGAGCGGCGATTTATAAAGGGAGATTTGGGTGGAAATACAATTAAAGTAAAAGGTTTAGGTGTTTTACATCGTCAATGGGATGGAGTTACCTATACCAAAGAAAATGAAAATTGGAAATTCGATGAGTATGTCAACTTTGCACATGAATTGAGACTAAAGTATGAGGAGGAAGGTTTGATGGCCGAGAAGGACATTTTATTTGAGGATTGGATGAATGAAAGTCATGAGCTGGCAAAAGAAGTTGGGTATCCAAAGGAGTTGTTAGAAGTAATAAAAGAATCACCCATTGAAAAATACGGCTTTTCAAATCCGTTGGTGGTTAAATTAGGGAAAGATTATACTAAACAGTGGAAAGAGCAAATTGTTGAAACGTCTTACAAACAAATTACGAAGGCAGGTTACCGATTAGCCTATTTAATGCAGAACATATTTAAATGAAACAGACAGAGGTATTAGTTATTGGAGCGGGACCATCAGGCTCTATTGCAGCAGCACAACTCATAAAAGAAGGAATACAAGTCACGGTTATTGAGAAAACAAAATTCCCACGTTTTGTAATTGGTGAAAGTTTACTACCACGATGCATGGATATTTTGGAGTCAGTAGATTTGATAGAGTCAATTAAGAACAAAGGATTTCAGGAAAAGTTTGGAGCTAAATTCATCATGGGAGATGATTCCTGTGATTTTAATTTTTCGGAACAATACACCAAAGGTTGGGATTGGACCTGGCAGGTTCCACGAGCAGACTTTGATAAGGCTTTGATTGATGAGGTGGAAGGAAGAGGAGCCGAAGTATTGTATGAATCGACAGTAGAAAATGTTGAGTTTTTAGAAGATGAGGTAATCACTACGTTTAGCCATGAAGGAAAAAGTGAACAAATCTCATCCAAATATGTCATTGATGGAAGTGGTTACGGACGAGTTTTACCCCGTCTTTTAGATTTAGAAGAAGCCTCGGATATGCCTGCCAGATCAGCTTTTTTTACTCATATTAAAGATGAAAACAGAGGAGATGGAGCAGATCAAAATCGAATTCAGGTTTTGGTGATTGAACCAGAAACCTGGTTTTGGATGATTCCGTTTTCAAATGGTGTTACCTCTGTTGGATTTGTGGGAGATTTACCAGAGGTGGACGTAGAAAACCCAAGGGAATTCTTCCAAAATATGTTGGAGGAACATGAGTACCTAAAAGATCGTTTTGGTAAATGTGACTTTGTGTTTGATCCAAAATTAATTACAGCTTATTCTATTTCGGTTAGTCGTTTTTATGGCGATAGGTATGTGTTGACTGGGAATAGCACAGAATTTTTAGATCCGGTTTTTTCTTCGGGAGTGACATTTGCTCTGGAATCTGCTTTAAAAGCTGCTGAATTGGTTGCTAAAGAGTTAAGAGGAGAAGAGGCAAATTGGGAAACTGATTACGTCAATTACATCCAAACAGGAGTAGATGTTTTCCGCTCATACGTCAATAATTGGTATGATGGAACCTTACATAGTATTTTCTTTGCAAAGGACATCAAGCAAACAATTAAAGAACAAATCTGTTCTGTATTAGCAGGCTATGTCTGGGACAAAAGTAATCCTTATGTCAAGCGTCATGGTAGTGCCCCTAAGACATTGGCAAAGGTTATCAACTATAATTTTTAGTTAATATTGTGGAACTAACAACTGAAGAACTGATTATGCAGGAATTAATGGACAAACTGAAGGGAGAGATTATCGAACAACTCAACCTGGAAGATGTAAAAGCAGAAGATATAGGAAATGATGATCCTCTTTTTGGGGATGGGCTTGGACTAGATTCTATTGATGCTCTGGAATTGATTGTTTTAATGAATGAAAACTATCAATTGACTATTCCTGATCCCGAAGAGGGAGCGAAAATCTTTCAGACAATCCGTACTATGGCTGAGTTCATAGAGAAGGAAAAAGAAGTAGCCTAGATTCTTAAAAAATCAATCCCATAAACAGGACATCATCAATTTGGTTGACGTCGCCTTTCCAATCGTCGAATTCTTTTTCAATTAAAGAAGCATAGTCATCCGGTGGGGTGTTCTCAAGTTTTTCAACGATTTTTTGAACTCCCGTCAATTTTAATTTTCTGCGGTTAGGCCCACCAAATTGGTCCGAATAACCATCTGAGAATAAATACAGAGCATCACCTTTTTCCATTTGAAACTGTTGCAGTTCAAAGTCAATACCACCGGATTTTCCTCCACCAATTGGCCGTCTGGTTCCTGAAACCATTTCAACCTTTCCGTTTTGTTGAATAAGTGAAGTCCTAAGTGCAGAAGAGAGTAGTACCTCACGACTATCTAAATTAATCTCACAAATGGTTAAGTCCATTCCGTCTTTGGATTGGAAAAAGGCCTCTTCGGGATCCATGTGGTAGATTGATTTTTGTTTTAAAACCACTTCTACTTCTGCATCCAGATTTTCCAACACCTTTTCAGGTGTTTTCCACTCCCCGGTTATTTTCATGATTTCGTAAATGTTACGAATTGCTACCGACCCAATCATGCTCATAAAAGCTCCCGGAACGCCATGACCTGTACAGTCCGAACAAACTACAATCAACTTATTCTGGATGCGCTCGATGTAATAAAAATCTCCACTCACAATATCTCTTGGCTTAAAGAAGATGAATGAATGAGGTAATACATCTGTTAAATCAGAGACATTTGGTAAAATAGATTGTTGAATTCGTTCAGCGTAATTAATACTCGCCGTCAGATTTTTATTGATGAGGGCAATTTCATTGGCTTTTTCAACAACTTCCTTGGTTTTTAAATCGAGCTGAGTTTTTAAATAACGTTGAATAGCTTTATAGCGACGCGTTCTTATTTGGATAAACAACACCATTCCGGCAATGAATACAAAGAATAATAACAATCTAAACCACCATGTTTTCCAGAAAGGAGCGGATATAACCAAATCAATTTCGGCAGTGGTTTCAGAACAAATACCATCTTCGTTACAAGCTTTTACTTTAAAACGATAAGTACCATCTGCCAGTCGACCATAAGTGGCTTGTGTTTCTTTTGAAGGATTGGAGTAAACACCGTCATGCCCTTCTAATTTAAACTGATAGCTTACTTCGTCAGGGTTGCTAAAACTGATTCCAATAAATTCAAATTGAACTCGGTAATTTCCGTAGGGTAAGTGGATGGCTTCATCAATTCCGTACTCTTTGTCGTCGATAATTACTCTTAATAAGTTGGTCACTGGTGGAGTAGAATTTACCCTATCCTTGGTAGGGTCGTATTTAATGGCACCACCATCCGTTCCAATCCACAAATAACTTTTTTCGTCTAAAAAGATTGACCGGGTATTGACTTGATCTTCTATTCCGGAAGTGTGGTCGAAAATGTGAACCCGCTTGGTTTGAGGGTTAATTTTACTTAGTCCTCCGCGATGTCCTACCCAAATATTACCAGCTCCATCACTTTGAATAGCATAACAGTAATTGGACTTTAGTCCTTCTTTAATAGAAAAGCTCCTAAAACCATCATCTTCGTAAACATATACTCCCATTTGATTGGTAGCCATCCAAATACTATTATTCGGTCCGCTCGTCATGTCAATAATCTCCAAATCTCCCGCAGCGGTAATTTCAAACTCCTCAATTTGAGAATTCCCCAAAGCAAACAAATAGCGACTGTGCGTTCCCATCCAAATTTTGTCATCTTTTTGCAAGACGGTTTTTATAGCGTTGTGATGAAGTCCGGCTTCAGTATTAAAAATTTCACGTGTAGAAAGCTCAGGGTTGTAGGTGATTAGCCCTCCGTCTGTCGCTACCCAAATCAAAGACTTGTCCGAGCTAATCTCATTGATTCTATTTTCAAGACTTCCCTGGTACCAATTTACCTTCTGCATTGATTCAGTGCGATAATCAAATTGATACAATCCATGATTATCCGTCCCAATCCACATACTTGAATCAGAATAATGCAAAGCAGTTACTCGATCCTGAACAAAATCATTAGAGTCCGAATAAAAAGTCCATGAGTCACTTAAAGTGGTTGATATACGTATGAGTCCATTCTCAACGCCATACCATTTATCATTTTCAGTGACCCAAATTGCCGAAACACTATTTCCATAATTACTGGATTTATGGGAGTAAAAAGTGAAAAAATCATCGATAAGTGTGGAAAGCCCTTTTCCAAATGTTCCTATCCAAATGTTCCCTTCCCGATCCTGAAAAACAGATTGAATGTAATTACTTGAAAGTCCTGTGTTTTCATTATAGGTGGTGTATTCGTCCATAAGCAATCCTACCGAATCAACATGCAGTTTAATCAAGCCCTGACCATAAGTTCCTAACCAAATGTTGAGGTTATCATCTTGCATGATGGTTTTGATGTTGACTGAAGAAAAGTCAAAGTTTCCATCCCATTTACTGAATTGAAGTTCTTTTTGCTGAAGTCGACACTTGGCTAAAGTTCCGGACTGTGTACCAACTAAAACGACGCCTGTTTCTTTGCTACCGCTAATGGCTGAAACCCATTCGTCCTCTAAATAAATAGCTACTTTTTTCCACTCATTGTCTGATTTTTCAAGGTGTAATAAACCTTCGGAGGTTCCTAAAATGATGTTGTTTTCATCAAAAATGGCCATGGAATGAAAACTCTCGGCTTCAAATTTCCCTAATGAAACAGCTTTGTCATCCAGATGAAAGAGACCTTCGTTTTGAGTGATGAAATAGACGTCATTTCCAAAACCAACAATAGCATTCACGGTGCTTTGAGCCACGGTGGAATTGGTATAAGTTTTAAATTCTTTGTGATCAAATCGGCTTAGAGTTCCACTGTTGTGCCCCAACCACAAAATTCCCTTTTCATCTACATAAGAACAAGTAATGATGTCTTCTGCTAAACCTTGATTGGTAGTATAGGTTAAGAAGTTCTTTCCGTCAAACTTTCCTAAACCTTCCCCAGTTCCAACCCACAAATAACCACCTTCATCCTGATCAATGGAATAGATGAAATTTTGAGGTAATCCATCCTCCATAGTGTATTGGTTAAAGCGAAAAGTCTGCGCATGAGACAATCCAACTAAAACAAAAAGTAGGAAAAACAGGGTGGATTTTAGGGTCATGAATTTTTATTTCTGAATACCAATTTTAGCGGTTGGTTTTGGAATGCCTCCAATAGGGATGGTGTAAAAGGGTTGGGCTTCGCCATATTGATTAGTGATGTAAAAGCCAATATTATTGTTTTTTGCAGGAGTGCTTTTGTTTTTGTGAAATTGGACATCAAATGTGGATTCCTTTTCCTTTTCAACAATCTTATGCTCGGATCGCCCCCAGTTTCCATCACCTGATTTTCTTAGGTTAACGCCTAGCCGAACTTTAGAAATGAATTTAAGATCACCGTCATTATCCCAATCAAAATTGGCTTGTTTTACAGAGACCACATCACCATCAATGTAAGGGTAAAGGTGTGATACTTCGGTTGGATCATCATGCATTCTGAAAGTATACTCAAATGTAAAAGCATTTCCTCCTTCAATGGCTTGATTTTTTGAGGCAGAAGTACTTAAATAGTATCGGTATAAATTTCCGTCATCCCCACTAATTCCCTGGCAAATTACCTTAAAGACCAATCCACCATATTTAGCTGATTTTTCACCTGAGGTGGGATTAAACGGTCCAAAAGTGTACCAATCATTATCCAGTTCGTTAGTGAAGGTTTTGGAGGCCAATAAGTTTCCACTTTTGTATTCTCCTACCGGATTTAATCGGCGGGCATCTTTATTAGAAATAGCTCCTTTACCCCCATAAACTGAAAACTTGGTTTTGGTGTTGTAGCTACCTTTTTGCTCATCGTGTTTACCGCCTGTTCCCGGATCAAAAATTCGGATATAAAAGGGCTCCTTATATGTTTCGGGCATGACGAAGAAAAAGATTTGACAAAAATCATCATCTCCCCATGATTTGTCGGCCTCTTTACCAAAGGTGACCAAAAAAGGAATGTTCTCTTCTTTAGAAGGTACAGGTTGAGCAAAGGTCAATCCACCCCAAAGGAGCATTGTTATGAGTAAAAAACGTTTCATCCAAAAAATGTTTATTCCAAAAATATGCCAAATCATTGTTTTTCAAGCTTAAATTCAACTCTTCTGTTATTTTGTCTACCTTTTTTGGTATCGTTAGAGTCAATTGGTTCAGTAGCTCCAAAGCCTTCAGCTCTAATTCGTTCAGCTGCAATTTCATTGGCTACAAGATAATCTTTAACGGCAATTGCACGATCCAGAGAAAGTTTCATGTTGTATTCTTCACTACCCGCATTATCGGTGTGGGCACTGATGGACAAGTGCAAACTCTTTGCCGATTTCATCAACTGCACAATTTTTTGAAGTTCGGCGATAGCTTCATCTCTTAGATCGGATTTACCTGAATCGAATTGTACATTTTTTAGCACGAATTTTTTATCAAAGGTGATGGTTGGATCGTCAATATCCAGTAATAAGGTCCGCACAATGGACTCTTCAAATCCGGCATCTTGTAAAATTTTCCAAGTGTTGTGAGCTTCTGTAAATTCTTCATATTGCCCTACAAAATAGATGTAGTTATTTTCTAATGAGTCATATTCAACTCTGGCGGCGTATTTTTCTAGCAGCTGATACGGTAATTTGTTCAGGTCTAGTTCTGAGTCACTCCGAATGGCTTCAATACTATAAATCACATAGCCTGAATCGTTTGGTGGAATGTTGAAATAAGACACATCTGTCACTAATTCGGGGTTATCAATTTGACTTGGAATTAAATTAGGATCAACTTCAGGTTTTTTACCTGAAGAGCAGACGATGGTCTTATAAACACAGGTTTCAGCATCCGCTTCTCCTTCGTAGCCAGTAAGCCCCAGTACAACTTGATAGGTTCCTTCCGTTTCGTAGTAATGAGAAGTTTCAATGAATTTACCCTTAGTACCGTCTCCAAAATTCCAGTAGTAATGATGAATATCCATAGTAGGTAAATTGGTCGCTTCGGCACTGAGGTAGAATACTTCCCCAGGAAAAACAGTGTCCGGACATTCAATGAAAGCCTGTTGTTCTCTTTCCAGGGTGATAGAATAAGCAGCCTGATTAAAGTAAGTTTGACCAATTAGGGTATCAATAATATCAAGGTTAATTTCATAATCACCTGGTCCTGGAAAGCAATACCTAATTTCAACACCTCTTCGCTTAACACCATTAATAGACCATTCGTAAACCAACGATCCAACATCGTCCAATTCTCTGGCATTTTCCTCAAATAGGGTATAGCAAAAATCTTCCATGACCATTTCCTGACAAGCTGCAAAATCAGGATAATCAACTTTAAATTGCCACAATGCATCTGTTCCCGATCGGTTAGATGATAAATAACCACTATTCATAAAATCTTTACTAATCAAGCCAAAGTCATCTTGCGGACTGTTGAAGGGAGGCTTTAATGCTTTAACTTTTACTTCTTTTTCTTCCCAATTGGCTCTGTAAATGTCCAATCCTCCATAAGCATCACGCTTAGATGAAAAGAAGAGAATACGGTTATTCAAATTGGGGAAAAGCTCATTGGCCTCCGTATTAATTTCCGAGCCTAAATTCACAGGTTGAGACCAGTGACCATTGATGAGTTCAGATTTCCATAGATCAAAACCACCAAAACCTCCAGGCATGTTACTTGAAAAAATGATTAAATCCCCCGCTTCATTCATAGTGGGATGGGAGCAAAAATAAGCTGGGTTGTTAAAGGGCAGCGGAATGAGGATTGACCAGCCTGTTGAATCGCTCCAGTGTGAGGTATATAATCCTAGCGGATTAAAATCCTCTTCGAGTGATTTATAACGACGATCAGTTTTTAAGTTTCTCGAAATAACACAACGGTCTCCTTTTTTATTGAAAGCGATAGGCCCATCGTTAAATAAACTTCGGAAATGCTCATCAAAACGTTTTACTTCTTGTGGTGAATCTGGATTAATCAAATAAAGGTCAACAGGCTCTTTACCATTTTCGTCCAAAATAGTTTTGGTTATACGATCTTTTTGATCGGAGCAAACCACAATATTACCTTTATAAAAGGATGGGCAATAAACTGATCCACGCAATTTGGTCTCAAGCTGTTCAAGTTGAACTTCCTGAGCAAAAAGCAGGGACTGGAGAAATGCTATGGTGAATAAGGAAAATCTTTTTACCATCCTAAAAATCGAGGTCCGCTCATTTTTGATTTATAGAGAAAATTGTACTTCAAACTAAATTCATGCGAACCGTAGGTATATCGCCACAAAGGACTGAGTGGAAAGCCCAGTGAATACATGAAAGAAAATTGCTTTGTAGGTCTGATTTCCAATAGTGCAATTAAAGCTTCATCTGTTCTGTAAGATAATCCAATGTCTACCACTTTATTGGCTGTAAGAACTAAATTAAAATCGGTTTGTAAAGGGTTGTTATAACGGTATTTTAGTAATACGGATGGCTTGAACTTATTACCTCCTGCCATATGGAACTCATATCCACCTCCAAACATGAGGTTATAATTTTTAAAGTCGTTTGTAATGCGAAATTTAGACCCATCAAAGTCATGCGAAAGAAAATAGGGAGCTGATAGACTTAAGAAATATTTTTCACCATGAAAATGAATACCAAAACTAGCATCGGGTAAAACTCCAAGTGGAGAATCAACTGCAATTTCACCATCATCCAGGTCATTAACGTTGAGTTGGCTGTAGTATGATTTAAACATGAATATCCCTCCACTAATTCCAAAAGCCAATTGAGACCGTTTAAAACGTAAACGATAAGCGTACGAACCAAAAATACCTGTATTTCTGCTTACTCCAATTTGGTCCGCAAAAAACTGAACTCCCAAGGCTGAATTTTGCTTTTTCATTGGTGCATGAGCCGTGATAGATTGAGTGGTAGGAGCACCATCAAAACCTAACCATTGTGCTCTAAAAGATCCTACTAAACTAAAGGCATCCTCACTTCCGGTTGCAGCAGGATTAAGTGCAACACCATTAAATAAATACTGACTTTGCATGGGGACATACTGCGCATAAGCGACGGAGTAAAGAAAAGATAATATGAATATTAATTTTCTCATTTTTTAATTAGCAGATGTCCGTTGTAGTTTAGGGTTTCACCAATGGTAATGATGTAAAAATAAGTGTCGTTTGGAAGAGGATTACCAGATGCATCTGTTCCTCCCCAGTCATTTTGGTAATTTGTGATTTCGTAAACTGTTTGTCCCCATCGATTAAAGATTTTTACCGTATTCGGATGACTTTCAATTCCTTTAATTTCAAAAAGGTCATTTTTACCGTCACCATTCGGTGTAATTGCTTCTGGAATAAAAACACTGTTGATCATAATAATCACCTCATCAGTATGTGCTGGACAAGGTCCGTTTTCAACTGTCCATGAAAACTGATTAGGCCCCAATTCCAATTGATCAATAGAGGTATTCATATCGGCATCATTCCATATGTTTCCTCCACCACTTTCCAGTTTCCACTGACCTGAATTTCCCGTAGGAATGGTAGCATCCATCTCCGTTTCAAAGATGAAATTGAGTTGTTGATCGGGACCGGCATCGGCAATAGGTTGTTCAAAGAAGGTGATTTCTACACTATCTACAGCCGAGCAAACCCCACTTTGATCAACCGACCAATAAAAAATATGGGTGCCGTATTCAACTACGTCTACACTACTATTGGGATCGGTTTCTCCAGAGAAAATAGCTGTTGAAGAAGCGGTCCAAATTCCAGGTGAATTAGAGGTGGCAGCTAATTGGGCATCTAACCCACAACTTTCGGAATTGACCCCCGCGTAAGCGGTAGGATCTTCCAGGATAGTAATGGTTTTGGTTAATGATTCTGCACAACTTCCCCCACCAACAGTATAGGTGATAGAATGAGTACCAGTTCCGGAGATAAATGGATTGAATAAGCTATCATTCACAACACCAATTCCCGAAAAAGTACCTCCTTCGGTTCCAGTGATTAAGTCCGCCAAATTGAGAATTTCTGACGATCGACAGAGTAGAGGAGGATCGGTCCAGTTTGAATCTGCATCATCAGCAATATAAATGGAATAGTTAGTCGTATCGGTACAATGTCCAAATCCAATGGTATATCCAATATCGTAAAATGCTCCTCCTAAATCACTAACGTCCCACAGTGAGTCATCAACAATGGTAGAGCCGAACCAAACACCTCCGCTGCTGGAGGTATAATCAATTAAATAAGTATTTAAATCATAAACACCCTCAATGGCACAAAGCGTGTCAGGAATGCTAGTAGTGGCATCATAGTCGGGTAGGATGGTTACTGAAATCGTCATACTATCCATACAAACACCATTGTCTACGACATGTGTAATAAAATAAGACCCTGCCTCACTTTCTTCCGGATCAAAAATCTCCATATTGGGGCCGCTTAAGTCCGCCGATCCTAATGGACCGTAACTATAGAAGTAATGGGTTTCCCAACTTTCTATACTAGTAGAGTCACTAAGGTTGATTGGTGGTGACCCCTGGCAAATGGTATCCGGAACCCAAAATGTAGAATCAATGGCTGGTAAAATGGTAATGTTTTGAGTAGACGAATCGGGGCAAACTCCACTCGTAGCATATTGGATCACATAATCTCCCGGAGTACATCCCGAAAGGTCAATTTCACCTGTTGTGGCATCGGCAAATGGAACTAATAGTGCAATTTCAGAAAATGTTCCACCGGGAGTGGTAACAGAGATTGGAAAAGGATTTTCTCCAGTGATACAAATAGGACTTGGATAGGTAAATGATGGGTCGTCAGGAGTTAGGAGGGTAATCTCAAAAGAATCCACGCCTGGGCAAATAGGGCCAGGGGTCATGTAGTAAATCCAATAAGTTCCGGGTCCAGACATCACTGGGTCCAAATCAATTTCTCCTGTGGAACCATCGATGTCAATGGAGAATGAACTTGCGCCAAAAAATCCACCAGCTACTCCACTAATGGTTGGGGTGATTTTACTACCATCCAAGCAATAAGTATCACTCGGATAACCAAAGGTTGGGTCTTGTACG
>JAKSBJ010000325.1 GCA_022361195.1 Flavobacteriales bacterium | reverse complement strand
GGGATTGAGTTTTTATTTTCACGATAGTGATAAACAGATAACAATACCATGGCGATCAAAAAAGACAGATAGCTGATACAAGCTGTTATGGTCGCCGTTTTATTCCAATAACGAAATTCCACCTCATGTTGCCCAGGAGGAACGATCACACTCATAAACATGGTGTTTGTTTGATAGACTGTTGTTTCCTCTCCATCAATGAAAGCTGTCCAACCTGGATAATAGCTTTGAATAAGGTGCAATGCAGCTTCCTCTGAATGATTGGTTTCAAAATTAAATCGATTGGCTGATACATCTTTTATGAGAGGTTTTGTATGAATTGGAATTGGTTTCAACATCGCAAAATTCTTTTCATCTTCAGGCGAAATAAGTACTGTTGACTCCTCGATACGATTAAGCGTATCCTTGATAAATTCAGACTCTGAAAGCACATTATTGGACAAATACACAAAAGAGTTATTCCATACCCGATTAGTGTAGCCTTTGTGTCGCGCTACCAAGGTTTCTAAAGACGAAAAGTAATTAGAATTAAAACCATCTGGACCTATGATTTTAGGGAGATGGTTGACATTTTGCCACAAAAACGGAATAGGCCTATTTTGGTAAATATTGTCCTTCACTGGTCGATGATCCGGTAATTGATCAGCATTAAATTCCACCAGCGAGATCTCCATATCTTTAGGCTGAGTTTTACCAACTGTAATGTAAAATAAATTGGGCTGAACAGAAATCAAACAATCCAACACTACCGTGATCATCACGATTTTTAGTTTTTTGCGAATCAATGCATAAATCAACACACCCAAAAACAGCAATTGAATCAGTCCGTAGTAAAACCAGTTTTGAGCCAATGTGCTTGTTCTCAATTTATCAAACCACGGCCCTTCTGCATCAAAAATCGATGTTCCTTCCAGCGTAAAAATGCCAAAGAGTGTAAATGCCAAAACAACAACCCCAACAAAAAAAGCTACCATTCCCACTTTTTTAGTTCCTTGCTCCGGATTGTAAAAATGCTGATCCAGAGCCTTAGCTGCCAATGGAATTCCACATAGCATAACACAATAGATGTAATAAGATGGAAAACGGAATTTCCCCAGCAAAGGGAAGTATTCATACAAAAAGCGATGTAGCGGTGTATGGTCTCCAAATGACGCCAGGAGAGTTACTAAAATGAACCCTAGAAAGATCTTGTCCAATGCTGTTTTTCCTTTTGAGATAATAGTAACCAACAAGAAGATGAAAAAGAGTAATCCAAAGTAAGCATTTGCCATGGTACCATCTGTTTCTAACCAAGCTTTTTGATTAATGGTTGACATGGGGTTGAGAAAGCTCATACTTGCCTCAGGCGGAAAAGGAAATACCGAAGCAGCTTTATAATCCAAATTGGACAGTCGAGACAAATAAGGTTTTACCTGTAGGAATACCGTAAACATTACAGCTCCCATACAAAGCACTGCTCCACCAAAAACAGCTGATGTTTTCACTAACTGAATTCGGGCTGTTTTTCCTTCTTTCCAAGCCTTAATGGCAAAGTGGATAAATACAGGTAAAAGCAGATAAAACGAGAAAATGGTAAAAGTTTGATTTCCCCCAGTCAAATTAAAAAAGACGAAAACAGCTGCCCATAAAGCATGTACCCAACTCCCTTTTTGGAGCATTTGAATAAAATGATAGATGATGAGAGGAACAAATGCCGCCGACATAACGGCAAACAAGTGCATACTATGATTGGTAAAGAAGCCGGAACACACATATGCTGCTCCAGCTAAAAATAGAATCCATTTTTTTGACGTAAAGAGCGAAGTCAGCTTATACATCCCAATGGCTCCTACGTACAAATAAGCCAAGAATGTATATTGGATGGACATAATCCCTTGTCGACCCACCATACTCGCTAATAAGGACTCTAAATGCCATGTGGGCCCCTGTAAATCGGCATGAATGGGATACCCCATTTGCTGATAGGGATTCCACCAGGGGAATTCACCATTTTGAATGGTATCACTAATGTAATGCCGCCATGGAACCCAGCAATTGGTCATGTCAAACGGAATAGCTAATAATTGTAGGGTAATAGGCCAATAAGCCAACAATACCAGTAACAAAAAGTAGAAATAAGGATGCCGAATGACAGTTTTTAGCAGCTTCATTTTGTAGAAAGGCTTATTCTTTTAGTTCTCCTCCTTCATAAATCATTTGATCCACCCCATCGTAATTCATAAAAGTATGATAGATCGTCACTTTTTTTCCTACATAAGCATCAGGATCGCTATAGGTTTTATCGATAAACTCATCTTGCATTAAAACCAAAAGGGCTGCATTATGACCACTTTGGGTATTACTGGCCACCAACCACATGGATGAGCCAATTTGCATATATTGCTCAAAGGCCAATTCAAAGTCTCCTTCTTGATTTAGAGCATCCATGGGTTTTTGGAAATCGAAATTATCAATATCCTCTTCGTATTCTTTAAACTCTTTTTGCTCAAGGTCTATATCTGTTGCAGCTTCTTTTTGATAGGCCTTGATCACCTCAGCGCCATTGAGGTAAATTTTGCGTTGTTTCAAAGGCGCTCCATCATCTATAATACGTTCCTCATATTCTTCAATGTAAACTGGTAAATTCTCTTTATAAAAGATGCTTCTGTTCAAGCTTTTCTCAGCATCATTGTAAGTTTCAAAATGTAAAACGAGACTGTCTTCCTGCTCGTAACTTACCACCTCGTAGGTATCGGTATTATTTGAATATCTCAAACTCACCAAAATGTCATAAATCTGAGATACGTCCAATTTTTCCTCTATGTAAGTATCAATCTCTGCCTCTGTAATATCCAAAGTCGGTTTACTGTTACAAGCTACCATTAAGAGCACAAAGGTCAAAGACAAAAAGTGTTTAATTCGTTTCATAGTTTGATTGCTGTTCACACAAATTTAGGAATCGTCCTTAAAAAACAAACCCAGATCCTATTTCTAAGATCCGGGTTTGTATTTATCTTATTTTATTTTCTTACTCGAAAATGATTTCCATCTCTACACGTCTGTTTTTCTGACGTCCTTCAGCTGTACTGTTATCTGCGATTGGTTGAGTTTCACCAAACCACATTACTGTACATCTTTCTTTTGCAACACCTCTTGACTCTAAGAAGTCACGTACAGCCTCGGCACGTTTCTTAGAAAGGATCATGTTCGCCTGATCTCCACCGTCAGAATCGGTGTGTCCTGCAATCTTCAATTTGAAGTCAGCATTTTCAACCAGGTAAGTTGCAAGATCAGCCAACGAAGAGTAAGAAGTTTCCTTGATAATCGCTCTTGCAGACTCAAACTCTAAGTTATCGAATGCACGCTTGATGATCTCCTCATCAACTTCTGGACATCCTTTGTTTTCAACTGGTCCTGGAACGTTAACACACTCATCTTCTTTATCAATTACACCGTCACCATCAGTATCAGTATAAGGACATCCTTCATTTTCAGGAGGACCTGCGTTGTAAGGACACTTATCGTCTTTATCTAACAATCCATCCTCATCAGTATCTGGCCATGGACATCCGTTGTTTTCTTCTGGTCCAGCTTGCTCAGGACAACCGTCTAAGTAATCAAAGATTCCATCGTTATCCGTATCAGGACATCCTTGATTCACGATTGGACCTGGATGCTCAGGACAAAGGTCATCAGAATCTTTCAAGCCGTCACCATCTGTATCAGGACATCCTTTGAACAACTCGATACCTGCAACTTCAGGACAATCATCATTTTTGTCGATGATTTTATCTCCATCCGTATCAGGACATCCGTTAAACTCAGCTAATCCTGGATCGTCTGGACAATCATCTTTCAAGTCAATGATTTTATCACCATCACGGTCAGGACATCCCTGGAATTCTTTTGGACCTGCCTCTGTAGGACAAGCATCTTCTGAATCCTGGATTCCATCACCATCTGTATCAGGACATCCTTTGAATTCCCAAACACCTGGAGTTTCAACACACAAATCCAATTTGTCAGAAACTTTATCCAAATCGGTATCTTTTGGATGACCGTAAAGAATTGGAACTCTTAATGCAGCATAAAGGTTCATACCACGAACTTTCGCATTTTTCCCTGGTGCAAATACCCATTTCAAATCCGATGTTCCGATAATGATTGGCCCAGCTCTTAAACCAGCACCAGCTCTAAATCCGTGAACTTTCCCGTATGAGATAGGGAAAGAAAGACCAGCCCAAGCAAAGTCATAACGTGGTGTTAAACTAACTTGAGTAGGGTATCTTACCTTATGTGCATTTCTGTTCATTTGGAAACCTACGTTTGTACTTAGATTCACATAAAAATCATTGTAGATGTTGTAATCTACTCCTAAGTTCATGTGAGTTGGTAAGTTCATGTAGAAGTTTGCCTTATCATCATTATAAGTTGCTCCTCCGTTTTGAACCAAGGTATCAACGTTTTGGTTGAATGACTCCAAACCTTCTGTATCATCAGAGAATTGGAATAAGCTTAACATTTGGTTTGGATCAGAAGTATTGATATCAATTCCAAAGTTTCTACTATTCTCTGACTTAGCGTATTTCATACCACCTAAATCATTCAAGGCGAAGCTTACTTTTAAGAGATATTTGTTCTTATCTCTTCTCCATAAGTTCGTTTCACCATCCATGTCATATTTGTACTCTTTCCAGTCTGGACGGTACTCATAAACAACACCTAAATCAGCTCCAAATCCAAGCTTTGATTGTAATTGGTAAATTTCACCAAATCCTGCATCTCCAATATATTGTGAAGATGAGGCATCCCAATGCTGATCAATATTAGCTGAGTAACCGTAATCAAAGTTACCTTGTAATTGTGCTAAAGTATCATCATTGAATACGTTATATTTTACATCTTTTGTATAAAGGTATAGTGATCCTAATCCTTGTAAGAATTTAGCTTTAACACCAGCTTTAATGAAGTGCTCTTCATCATCTAGCACTACCATACCAAAACCAGCGTTGTACTCTACCCAGCTGTTAAAAGAAACGTTCACCAATTGATCATCTAAGGACAATCCCCAAAGATCTTCATAATCCAGACCGTTTCTGGCCAAAGTGATAAGATCATTAGAAAGGTGATCGATATTTAAGAAAGTTCTGCTTTTTACTCCAACACTGAACGCCATGGTAGGGTTGATGGTTACCATAAAGTTCAATACGTCAACCTCCGTTGCGAAATAAACCGTTCTAGGTTTATTTTTTGGGTTAGCAAACTCAAAAAAGTTTCCTTGTCCCATGTTAATGTAATGGTCTGCTGAATCAGCTGAAATAATCTTACCATAGTCAGGATCTGACTGCCAAGTATTTACTGCTGGGTCCTGATCATCAAATGACTGAGACCACCAATACGGCATCAGATGGGTATTCATATAACCATAGTCGTTATAAAATGACACGTCCGCGCCTCCAAGGGTAACATCTACAATGAATCTAGAATCGGCTATGTTGGCCGGATTCAAATCTCCCCCAGCTACTCCGGCATAGTTCGATTGCCTATATCCCAAAAAGGGTTGGGAAAAAACATTCGAAGCAACTGCCGTCATAAAGACGAGAGATAATAGTACAGTTTTTTTCATGTTCAATTTAATTTATACACTTTGATTTTGTTTGCAAAGAAAGTAGTCAATTGATCTCCATCTAACATAACAGGCGTTGCGCCGTTTAACGGTTTGGATGTCCTCAACTTCCCACCTCTATCACGCAAATATAGCTTATTCTGTCGACTATCAAAAAAAAGATACAAAAACCCCTGACTATCAAAAACTTCAACCAATTCTTGCTGTGCAGATTCCTTGATTATTTCTGTTTTCACATAACCAAACTTGTCAAAAACCAACATTCTGTCATTTTCATCAATAATCAGCAGAGGTTCACCGTTTTGCTTCTTCCACCTTACTGAATTTGGTAAAACCCGTTCATCCAGCTTAACAGAGTCCTGCTGGCCATCACGAAGGTACTGTGTGTAAATGTATTGGTTATCATATCCCATTTTACAGAGCGAATTTTCATTAGTTCCAAGTAAAAATGGAGTTTCGTTTTTGAGTTTGAATTTGACCGGCACATTAAAACGATCTTCACCTCGGCGGTTGATTCGGTAATAATTATGGTCCTTATCTTCAAAACAAATGAAATCTTTCCCGCCCAACTGGCTGTAGTTGATAGTGCCTTTTAAACCGCTATCCATGTTCTTAAACATCCAACCGTTTACCTTTTTACCCGATTCATCGTAGCAAGCAATTGTGCTAGCCGTATGCACCAAAAGACGATAATTATATTGGTTATCATAGTTGAGCGCCACTCCACCAGCGGATCCATTACCAATGTCAACAGGGAATCCGGTTAAGGATTTACCATTTTGGTTGATTACGTCTAACTGATTATTTTGGAAAAGAACGATTTCATTTTTACCGTCCTTCTCGAAATCAACAATTTGAGGCGGAGCACTAAGGTTAGTACTCAAATCCAAACGCCAGCGTTTTTCTCCTTCCATTGAATATAAGACAAGCTGATTGAGGTTATTCAATAACAGCTCTTTACCAGCATTGGTTTGGATATAAGAAATTCTACCCGGAATGATCTCAACTGGGAAGTTGGCTAAAAGTTCGGACTCTCCCCCTACAATTGGTTGTTGATTGATAAAGACATTGGTGAAAATCATTTTTTGGTCAGATCGACTGGCTGAAAATACCTGAACCTGCTCCTCTTCTCCACTATTTGCCAAGGTTAAAAAATTGACTCTTGCCGGTAAAGTTTGATTATAAATCTCAGCCAATGTTTCATCTTTCAAAAAGAAACGACCCAATTGAAATTCAGCCAAATACCAACGTAATGCAGAAACCGAATTGGCCAAAATATTGAAATTGTCATACTCGGTATAATAGTGCAAAGGTGAATCTAAAAACGGAATGGATTTATCCCAATTTTCATCAACCTCAAAAGGCATAATTTCAAAATTTCCAATGTTAAAGTAGTCAATTTGACTAGAGTCTGTTTTAGCATTTAGCGTCTGTTCTTCCAAGATCAATTTTAGATTTCTGCTTTGGTTTTGGAGAGAGATTAGAATCTCAAAAGTGTCTTTTTTCAAAACCAAAAACCCATCATCCACCCAAGCAAAATTCTCTTCAGGAGCATTAGGATACAAGGCTGGAACATCATCTTGGAAACGACTACTACCAGCAAACTGTATTTCATCAAACTGAGCTGGAAGTTTGGCAAAAAATGGAAGGTGTGAAATAGGATGCCCCTTTAAATCCTTGTTTTTGGTCTGCTCCAATTCAAAATGATAAGCTTCAGTTAAAATATGGCTGACATAGTCTGTATCGTTCTTAAAAACGACAAAATCTGTATTTCCCTTGGGCTCCGGTAATGCGTTCTCATCAACCGTATAAGGAACAGTGGACAAAACTGAAAATCGGCCATGTGAAGAAAAATCTAAAGAGCTGCCTCCAATGGTTATCCCCGACTCATTAACTGTAGCCGACACTCCCAATTCGTCATTCAAAATTCCACCAATATAATCTACCGACAATTCAGCATTTCGAGCCACCAAAATATAGCCATCTGCATTCCAACTAATAAACAGTCGGTTGGCGAAATAAGTATTAAACAAAAAGTTAGGATGTTGACTTAAGAAATCAATTGCCGTCTGTACATCTGAAGGTAGATCTTCAATTTGATGCTCTGATCCTGATCGGTACTTATTCAATAAACGATCAACATCATTGATTAAAACTGACGACTCAACCTCAGCTACATCAAAGGATAAAAAGGAATAGTCTTTAGTTTGTTTTTTCAAAAGATAGAGGGCAATAAAAGCAAAGCCCACAGCCAATACAATTGAAAATACCAGACGAAATATTTTGGACCCTCTGTTCATTCAAACAAAAGTAAGTCTCATGTGCTTGAATTATACAGTCATCAATGCTTTAATTTAAACAGTGATTTGTGAATCTACAACTTCAAGCTAAGTTGTTCGTCGCTGAGTAGTTTAAATGAATTTCTATGTAGTGGCGTTGCACCATGGATTTCAATGGCTTTACGGTGCTTTTTTGTTGGATATCCTTTATTACTGTTCCAATCGTACTGCGGATATTTTTCGTGATACTCCATCATCATCCTATCACGCCCCACTTTTGCCAAAACAGAAGCCGCTGCAATAGAACGGTATTTCCCATCTCCTTTGATAATACATTCGTACGGAATGCCCTTGTACGGATTAAAACGATTTCCGTCAATCAATAAAAACTCAGGACGCTCTTTTAACTGATCAATCGCCCTGTGCATTGCTAAAAAGGAGGCATTGAGAATATTGATTTGATCAATCTCCTCATTATCTACAATTCCTACCCCAAAGGCTATCGCCTTTTCACGAATGATCGGCTCTAACTCTTCTCTTTGTTTCTCCGTAAGTTTCTTAGAATCGTCCAGCGATTTTATCCTGACATTTGGCGGTAAAATAACAGCTGCAGCTACTACCGGCCCCGCTAAACACCCTCTTCCAGCCTCATCACACCCTGCTTCGATTACACCTTTATTAAAAAAAGATTTCAATGCCATTTTTCCTGATTGATTTTTAACGTTCAACGCCTCTTACTCTCACAATTTTAGATAAAAATTGTATCTTAGCACAACCTTTGGCACATAAGTTGCGTCTAGGTTTAGTAAAAGTTAAAGGTCAAATGTGAAGTTGCTTTCAATTTTTAAGCTATTGCATCTGATTTAAAATTATAAAATCTACCCCGATGAAAAAGATATTAGGACTTATCGCAGGATTAACGTTAGGAGCAATGACTTTTGCTCAAACCGGAATAGTTTTTACAGATGCTGCTGATGAAACTTATGATAAAACTGCAACAACCGAATTCCACTTTGATTTCGGATCTGACATTACTTTAGAAACAATTAATGAGTCCGCGACTTATTATACTGATTACTTCACCGTTTCTGCAGAAGCTAAAGGTGAAGGACATGCTGTTACTGTTACTTTGGTAGAAGATACTGAAATGTCAAGACGAGTAATTGCAAGATTCTTAGCAACTGCTTCTTCATTTAAGACTCCGATTAACGTAAATGGAACGGACTGGCAAGTGAAGGATTTTGTTGAAGAGCACATTGTTGTTCCTGACTAATCAAAAGATTTTCAAACGGCTATATAAACCGTTTTACCATAAAATTAAACAGAAAGCTCTCCAATTTTGGAGAGTTTTTTTTATTTCTAAATTTTGGATTAAAGACATAATTTCTCTAACTTGATAGGAGAAAACCCCAGAATTCATCCTCATATCTCTCCCTGTATTACAGGCCCAGGTGGAATTTCTGTCAAAAAATTCAATTTTATGGAAGAAACATTATCCCCAGTAAAAGTAGAGAAAGAAGCTATCGCTAGTCTTTCCTTTAAGAACCACATTTCTTTTGACCAGGATCCAACTTTGGTTGAAAAGTTAAAATCAGCTACCAAATTAGGAAACCTTGATAAGGTTAAGTTTCACATTGATTTTTATGCCGATTCTGGTTTAAAATCCGTGCAGACAACCATTTGGGCAACAGGAAATAAGTTTATTTGTTTAAAAGGTGGTCTTTGGATTCCGATTTCTAAAATCGTGAACATAAGATTCATATAACAAAACCTCAAACCCACCATAAAGTCTGACAAACAAGCTTCAAAACCTAAAAATAGAATTCCAATAGCGTTTTGTATTGTTGGTTAGTACTTCTCCGCTTTTGTATTAACTTTGATAATTCACTTTATCAAATTTAATCGATGTACAAATTTAAAGCACTTTTATTACTTTTTGTTCTGCCATTATTTGTCAATGCACAAGATGACATTCCAGACAATATCGATGACATTATCACATGGCATTTTAGTGTAGAATACACCGGAAAAGACGAAGCAACAATCGTCATGAAGGTAGATCAAAAAGATGGTTGGCACATTTATGCTCAAGTTCAACCAGATGGTGCAATTCCAATGGGAACTGAATTCACGTACCAACCAAGTGCTGATTATGCCTTGATTGGAAAAACGAAAGAATACGGGGCCGAATTGGTTGATAAAGGTGATGGTTTTCCAGAAAAATCCTTCCACGGAAGTAAAGCCAAATTCAAGCAAAAGATTAAAATCAAATCCAAGAAGGATTTCAAGCTAACATTAGATTATGGGTACATGGCCTGTAAACAAGCTTGTCTTCCTCCGGAGTTTAGAACTGAGGTTTTAAATATTAAAGGGACAGATAATATCACCGCTGGTGAAACAACAGAGGAAACTCCTGAAACGACTCAAGATGATGAGGGAGACGAAGGAGATGATGAAGGTGACCATGGTGACGAAGAAATTGAAGAAACAGGTTTAGATTCTGCTATTTACGCATTAAATGGAGTTTGTGAAGGTTTTGAATACTACGAAAACTTTCAACCTGTAAAGGTTATCTCAAAAACTCCGGTTCAAAAGACATTTGATTCGTACGAACTTTCGGTAGAAATCAAAATCGATTCTATCTTCAAAATGTACGATTTTGAGAATAAGGGGAAACTAAGATCAATGTTTAAATTGGATGAAGATCCAAACGTTGAATTAGTTGGAGACGCCGTTTATTCTTTAAAAAGTAAAAACAACCTTTTCTCTAAACCAGATTCTACTGACTTTACGCTGGTTTACACCCAAGACATTCGTTTAAAAGATACTTCTTTAGTTGACACGCTCACTGGAATCATGGACATCTACATCCAATCATGCGATATCAACTTTAAAAACAGTACTCCTGCCGAAATTCAATTTGATTTAACGCATCCTATTTACCTGAATCAGGATGAGGACGACAGCTCATTATGGGTGGTATTCTTCCTGGCATTTGCCTCAGGATTTATTGCCTTGTTAACGCCTTGTGTATTCCCAATGATTCCGATGACGGTAACCTTCTTTACCAAACAGTCTAAAACCAAATCAGAAGGAATTAGAAAAGCATTTATGTATGTCATATTCATTATTGTCATATATGTATTACTTGGGGTGTTAATTTCCGGAATCTTTGGAGCGGGAGCCCTTAACGCCATGGCAACCAACCCTTGGGTGAACCTTAGCTTTGCTATTTTGTTCGTCATTTTTGCCATTTCGTTTTTGGGAGCCTTTGAAATTACGCTTCCAGCATCATGGGTAAATAAAGCCGATAAACAAGCTGATCGTGGAGGAATGATTGGAATCTTCTTCATGGCCTTTACATTGGCATTGGTTTCTTTCTCATGTACGGGACCAATTGTAGGAAGTGTATTGGTAAAATCAGCTGAAGGAGGAGAAGTATTGGCACCAATCATTGCCATGCTAGGTTTCTCATCTGCTTTGGCATTACCATTTGGATTATTTGCAGCCTTCCCAGGATGGTTAAACTCATTGCCTCAATCAGGAGGATGGTTAAATACCGTAAAAGTGACATTAGGATTTTTGGAGATTGCATTTGCCATGAAGTTCTTGTTACAAGCGGATCAAGGTTTCCAAACGTACATGTTCATGCGTGAAATCTTCATTGCTATTTGGATTGGTACTTTCTTAGTATTGGGAGTTTATTTATTAGGATTTATCCAATTCCCTCACGATTCCAAAATGGAGAAACTCTCCGTGGGTAGAGGTTTATTAGGATTGGTTTGTATTTCCTTTGTTTTTTACCTCTTACCAGGTATGTGGGGTGCACCAGTAAACATAATCTCCGGATTAGCTCCATCCAAAACCTATTCGGAATCACCTTATGGGGTGAATAAAGATCGTCCTAAAAAGAATGAGGGAATGCCAGAAACGGCAGAATATCACGGACATGGTATTTGGGTAATTAAAGATTATGATGACGCCTTAGCTTATGCAAAAGAGGTCGATAAACCATTGTTGATTGACTTTACTGGAATTCAGTGTGTAAACTGTCGTAAGATGGAGGACTTTGTTTGGGCTGCTGAAGAAGTGTCACCAATCATGGCCGATGAGTTTGTCATTGCATCTTTATTTGTAGATGATAAAAAAGCATTACCAGAAAGTGAATGGATTACATTAGATGATGGAACCGTTATTAAAGAAGTAGGAAAGAAATGGTTTAACTTCCAAACTTCTAAATACGCTCAGGGAACACAGCCGCTTTATGTAGTTGTTGACCATGAAGAAAATAACATTTCCGGAAAAGCTAGTTATGACACTCATAGTGCGGTTGAGGATTTTAAAGGATGGCTCGAAAATGCGAAAGCGCAGTTTGAGATCAGTAAAAATCCTAACATCTCAACACCAGACTATGAGATTGTTCAATAAACGGTTAAATGAATATTAGAAAAAAGGAGGGTGTTGATAGCATCCTCCTTTTTTGTTTTAGTTAAAACTCTTAGCCGAGCTGGTTTTATCCCAAAATAAAACCCCGTCAAATTGATAAGGAATGACATAACGTGTCCAATAACCGTATTCAATATTTACATGATTGGCAAAACGAACCGGAATTGGTCGACACAAACCTTCTACTTCACGACTTCCTGTTAAATCCACAATTAAACCTGGTGCTTTTTGTTGACAGCTAATTTGATGTAAAACCTCTTCCCAACTCCCTTTAGGAGCATCATGCATGGGGCAATTCATTAAGGTTTGATCAAAATAACTCAACTGCGCCCGATAATCTCCTTCGTAGGTCCAAATACCATATGATTTGTATTTATCTCCCACTGCTTTTCGCAAAAAAGATCCCATAGATCGTCCATAATAATAGTTATGCTCGTTGTTTGAATATTGACCAAGACTTATATGAACATCGTGTGCCCAAATCACCATTTTTTTTCCCTGACTAAAGTGTTTTTTTAACCACAATACGTTCTCAGCCATAGCCTCATCTCGATACAAAGCATCATATCCACGATACATACTTTCAGCAAATTGCAACAGCAAACGAGCGTATTGAACCCCCCAATACACGTCCATACTATCCTCAGCAGAAGAGGCTATCGCAAGTAAAGAATCTTCTTTACTACTCACTATCTCAAACAGCTTCCGGCAAGGCTTCATACGCTTTTTAATCATACTATCCTGATTCATGAACTCCCAGGAAATAGTTTCTCGCACTTCTTGCATCAGTTCTCCCAATGTTTCCTGTTCTTCCGGTAAGTGCTTTTGTACAAAATGATCCAAACTATCCACAGAAACTACTGGGTATTGCATGTCAAAGCCCATAAACTGCACAGGGTTATCTGTATGCTCATCATTATATGCCCTTACCCACTCTATCATCTCCAATACCTCCTGATTCTTCCAACAAGTGAACATCCAACTCATAGTGGATTTAGCAGCCACATCTTCTCCTAACACATAACGATTTACTCCCTGCACAATGAGTTGATGATCTTCAATGGCAAATAATCGAACGTCCCATTTTTCAACTGCTTCTTTCAAAACACGGTGTTTTAAACTAAAAAACTCAGATGTTCCATGCGTCGCTTCTCCAAGGGCTATGATTTCAGCATCCTGTGTCATTTTACCCAAAAGGGCTAAATCATCAAAGGAATCCTCTGCTTTTACAGATTTTAAAGGATAAGCTTTTCTCTCCAGCCAACTCTTTGATTTTTTATCAAATGGTGCTGCGACCTCAACCGCCTCTTTAACCTTTCCATTTACCTTGAGTTGAAAACCATCAAACCAACTTTCACCACTTCCAAAATGAGCGACCTCTACAGACAAATAATCAGCAGAATCTGGTAGTTCACACACCACCTTTACCAAAGTCCAATCCTGGCTTCCATTTATAATTTTAGACCGGCTTTCATATTCTCGATAAGAGGTCATTTGAGATCCAACCGTATAACCCAAAAGTAGATAAGCTGAATCCGACACCTCCTTGGTTTTAATCCACCCTTCAACAGTTACCTCCTTTTGTCGAAGCTCGTAGGCTTCTATTGAAAAATTCAAATTCTCCTTGCTCTTCAACTCTTCCGACCACATTTTTACGCTGTATTTTCCTTCTTTTCGCTCCAGGCTATCCATCTGCCATTGATGATTTAGAAAATATTCGGCCTCCCAGCCCCAGGGACGTTGAATTCCCTCAATCGAAGTTTTTTCAAAACCTAAGTTTAACTGTTGTTGTCCCCAAAGTTGGGCCGAGAAAAAAAGTAGTTTTAAAGCAAAACTAAATTGAATCATTAACCGACAATTGTATTTCATTTTATTCATTTAGTATTTATCGTCAAATAAAGTAAATACGGTAGCAACAGAAGTTCAGGATTCTAAATCAGAACCTATATTTGTACTATGTGGTTTGATTTATGGAGTGGTATTTTGATTGCTTCGGGGGTACAGTGTCTCCTGCTCATTCTCATTTTATTTGTCAAACCCAATTCTAATAAAACTTCTCGTTTTATACTGGCCTTATTGCTCTTAATAGTATTAGCTATTAATGTAAGCAATTACATCAGTGCTACTTATTTGTACCGCGAAGTTCCTCAAATTGCAGGATTTGCCAGAGGAATGGTTTTACTGTTGGGACCATTAATTTATTTATATATCCGTTCACTGATTGTAGCCAATTTTAAGCTCAAACTTGTTCATCTCTTACACCTTACTCCATACTTGCTGGCCTGGATCATCATTCAAACAGAACGTTCGCAAGTATCCACAGAAAACTACATTACAATGGTAGATTGGCTGATGGAAGGAAAGGCGCCAATGAGTTGGTTATCGACCATTTGGTTTGTATCCTACTTTATTCATTTAAGTGTTTACTTCCTTCTTCTTCATCGTTTTCTCAAAAAAGCTGTCCATGAAAATGTCATTTACCTCGTTCCATTGGACGCTCGTATTAAATGGGCCAAACGACTATTGATTATTTTAAGCGTAATTAGCTTATTGTTTTTAGGCATTAGCAGTTATAGTTTTATCTCAGGACTGTATACCATTAATGGAAACTTTTTATACACTCTCATTTTAGCCATAGCGGTTTATATCATCGCTTATCAGGGAATTTTCTCGAGGGATTTATTAACCCCTGATTTTGTTCAGAAATATGGTAAAACGAATACACCTAAAGAGACTTTTAGTCAATTAAAAATCGACTTTAACCGCCTTTTTGAAGAGGAAAAAATCTTTACTCAATCCGACCTGAAAGTGGGAACGGTGGCCGATTTACTAAAGATTCCAGCCCATCAACTTTCCCGTTTTATCAATACTGAGTTCAACCAAACCTTCACCGAACTATTGAATCAGTACCGCATTGAGGAGTTTAAACAGCTAGTAACCAAACAACGACACAAAAACCTCTCCATCATGGGACTGGCTTATGAGGTTGGCTATAATAGCAAATCCACCTTTAACACCGCTTTCAAAAAACAAACGGGACTCACTCCATCTGCCTATATTAAGAAAACAGAGGCCATGTAGAATTTCTACTCAAAGCTACCAGCCGTACATTCAAGCCTCCCAAGCGTTTTATTTTCTCTTTTGACAGCACTTCTTTTCGGCCATTCTTATTAACTTACCCATGTAAAATTAAGACTATGGAAAACGGAAAAGATTGTCTTCTGATTGAAGATGCTATGGCAATGAACTCGAAAATGCCAATGAAGCAAATTTATAGCTGTGTGGTGTGTACTAAAGATCACTTCTTTATTGTTCCTACCAAATCAATTGGAATGTTTGTGTTGTTTAACACCATTAAAAACCATGCATTTTTTGAGGGATTAAGCATTCCGGAAGGGTTGAGAAAAATTGTGAAGGAAACAGAATCGGTAGATGAGTTAGAAGACAAACTGAAGGATTTATTGGAAAATGACGAAAAGTACATTTTTGCTTTCGCTGATGCAAAAGACCATAAAATCAAAGGATTTTTAGGAAAGAAAACCTTGACTTATCGTAAAGATGGAATGGGATGGGCTTCTTTCTCACCTAAATCAAAGGCAGACGGAAAAGCCCTTGTTGCTTTTTACGAAAACTAAAAGACCAAGATTATTCAAGATAATGAAGCGGGAACTAATGGTTTCCGCTTTTCTTTTAAGGCAATATTAGAAATCATGACCTCAAAAAAAGTTAAAGATTTAAATGCAGATGAATTAGCAGATTATGCTTTTTACCTTTTTATACATACAGGAAGACATGCTATTGGAGCCGGACTTATCTACAGATGTATTGAATTAGATCAAAATAATCCTCTTGGATTAAGGTGTTTAAGTGATTTTTTGGATTGGAGAGGTTCCGAATCTATTTCTGCTCTGATTTTGGAATATTTAATCCAGAATAAGCTATCAAAAACACCGGAAAATCAAAAGGAAATTGAAAGACTTTTGTTTACATGTAAATGGGTATGGGGATTCAGTAAACATAAATCTGGAAAAACTCAGTTGTCCGGAGACGAATTTGATGATGAAGACGCCTTTGAAGTAAATACAGCTGGCTACAATGATTTTAAGCAAAGTACTTTTGAAACAGTTGGAGATTGGGATACTTTTTTAAAAGGAGCTCACAATTTAATTGGTTGTTATGCGGGTGTGGTTTCATCCCCCACCTTAAAAGAAACAGACTCACCGGTGAACACTATTCACATAAATGATTTTTCTACTAATTCCGAATATGTTGAGTTTTTGGAAAATGACACAATGCAACTTGAAAGAATCAAACTTCAAATAAAACAAGCCAATTAAAACTAATGCTTATGTTGCTTCTTAGGGCTCTTCGGGACCGGATCATCACCCATTCCTCCCCTGGGAAGAAAGTCGTGCCTACGACTTGAAGACCGAAACACGATCGATAAGATCGTACAGTTGAGGGAATCCTGTTGGAGGAAACCCATTTCAATTCACAAAAGATTAGTGCTTGTGCTCTTTCTTAGGGTTCTTCGGGACCGGATCATCACCCATTCCTCCCCAGGGATGACACGAAGCTATACGTTTGGTACCTAACCACAAACCTTTTATAGGTCCCCATTCTTTAATGGCCTGAATCATATAATTAGAACAAGTGGGGTGGTAACGGCAACTATTGGGTAAAATAGGCG
>JAKSBJ010000344.1 GCA_022361195.1 Flavobacteriales bacterium | reverse complement strand
TATTACAATTTCAAAATTGACCAATGCTTCGGGAGGTGCTCACGAACTTTCTATGGGCTTTAATTTTAAATGTAAAAAGAAACCTAAGAAATTTAGAACTATTTCCTGCCCATCTTTCTAAAATGATGGATTGGAGAACTTTTGAAATGAAAAGAACTATACTACTTTAAAAATACCAATTAATAGGGGTGGTTCCCTGTTTGGTTTTCTTTGTTTTGGTTAGCGAAAAGCGATTTGGCCCTGAGGCGGAGTCGCTTTTCTCATGTTTGAACCATTGGTATTTTAAAGCTTCTGAAATTTTTGTAAAATACTTTTTCTTTCGTGTAACTTTTCCTTAGTTAAATTGTTTTAGCTAGTAGAAAAGAGATTGCTTTAAAGCAGTCAAAAAAAGCCGGCTCAATTTTGTTTTCTTAACAATCCTTTTTAGGATGGAGATTCATATTTCCATCTGTCTAGCCAACCAATTTATTGACCAAACAACCATTCCGTTTTTTTAAATCAAATAAAAAATGAGAAAGAAAGTTGTACTTTTTTTAGCAGGCCTATGTGCTTGCCTGACATCCTATTGCCAAGATCCTGAGTTTACACAATTCTATGCAAACCCTATCTATCTCAATCCAGCTATGGCAGGATCTAATATCTGTCCCAGATTTAGAATGAATCATCGTAATCAATGGGCAAATATTTCTGGAGCCTATGTTACTTCATCTGCCTCATGGGATAGGTATTATGACGCCCTTCATGGAGGAGTAGGAGTGATGATTACAAATGATATGGCCGGTAAAAACACCATTAATTGGAACAGTATAAATCTAGTTTATTCTTATTACCTCAAGGTGACCCGGAATTTTTCTATTTTGATGGGAGCACAGGCTGGGTGGAATCAAAAGTTTTTAGATTGGAACAAATTGGCTTTTGGAGATCAAATTGATCCGCGTGATGGTTTTGTTTATGCCACCAATGACATTCCAAGTGGTAGATTGTTAAAGGATAGATGGGGTACAAGAGGCTTTTTTGATGTCTCGGCTGGAATAGTAGCTTACTCTAAGAAAGTTTATGGAGGAGTTGCTTTAAAACATCTCAATACACCCAATCAATCATTGAAATTGGGACGATCTGACTTGCCAATTCGACTAACCACTCACATAGGATTTGACATTCCTGTTGGTACTGAATCCAAATACGTTAATACTACCTCATTTTCTCCCAATATCATTTATACCTATCAAGATGGATTTATGCAGTTAAACATGGGAACTTATTTTAAACATGGTGTTTTTACAGCTGGTTTTTGGTGGAGAACAAGTCGTCGAAGTGATTCAGTTATTCTAACCACTGGGATTCAGTCTGGAACCATGAAAATAGGTTACAGTTACGATATCACAGTCTCTGAATTAACAAATGTAACCGGTGGTTCGCATGAATTGTCATTAGGAGTAGATATGAACTGTAAAATAAAGAAGAAGAATTTCAGAACAATTTCCTGTCCGTCCTTTTAGCTTATTCAGCATAAAAAACTTCAACACCATTTACAAAAGTTCGTTCTACAAAGGTTCGCAGAATTTCCTCTTCGGAGATTTTCATGATGTCTTGCGTCAAGATGACAAAATCAGCGTCTTTTCCCGCTTCAAGTGAACCTTTGTAGGCGTTTTCGAAATTTGAAAAGGCCGGCCAAATGGTCATTCCTCTTAAAGCATCTTCTCGACTAAGTGCCTCATCGGGATAAAATCCTCCCTCCGGGTTTCCTTCTTTATCTTTGCGGCTAATGGCGGCATAGAAAGTCTCAAGTGGAGAGATGTTTTCAATTGGGAAATCGGTTCCTAAAACCACTTTTCCAGCATAATCCAAAAGCCGTTGGTAAGCATAGGCGTATTTGATACGTTCTGGTCCCAGACGTTTTTCAGACCAACGCATATCAGAAGTGCAATGAGTAGGTTGAACAGAGGGTAAGATTCGGTAATCCTCAAAGTATTTAAAATCTTCGGGAGCTAAATGTTGAGCGTGTTCAATTTTCCAACGATGATCTTGTAAATCACCCACCACTTCGGCATAAATATTTAATAAGGTACGGTTGGCCGAATCACCAATGCAGTGTGTGTTAACCTGGTATTCCAGTTCTTTAGCCAATTCTGCAATTTCTTTGATCGATTCATAGTCCCGTAACATAAAACCGTGCAAATGACTACTATCCGAATATGGATGAGTAAGACAAGCTCCCCAAGATCCCATAGCTCCATCAGCAATGATTTTAAATGAACGAATGTTGAGGTTCCCTGCTGAGAAAATACCATTTTCTGTAGCAAACTTTAAGTTGTCATCGTCTGGAAAGAGCATGGCATAGTTCTTAATGGTCAAATCACCATTTTCATACCATTTTATCAATCTATCCCGATCTTTACTTTCAATTCCTGCATCATTGATAGAAGTTAATCCAGCTTCAAATAAATTGTATTCGGCATCTTGCAAATTTTTTAATTGCTGTTCTTCTGTTAACTGAGGAAGATATTGAGCTACTGAATCAAAGGCATTGTCCAATAAAAGTCCTGTTAGTTTTCCTTGAGCTTGTCCAATAAAACCACCTTCAATTTCAGTTTCTACCGTAATATGAGCATTGTCAAGCGCTTTTTGATTCGCCAAAGCTGCATGACCATCTACCCGACGAATAACTAGTGGTTTATCAGGAAACAGAATGTTGAGGGTATCATTTACCGGAAACTCTTGCGATTCCCACAGTGTTTGATCCCAACCTCGTCCGGTAATAAAAGGTAAATCGTTTTTGTTTTCATAAGCAACAATTCGTTCTACCACTTCATCAAAAGACTTACTTCCATACAAATCTACCTCTGTTAGTTGATTGGCGTAAGATTGAAAATGGCAATGTCCATCATGAAAACCAGGGTAAATAGGTTGGAGTTGAGCATCAATGATGTTATCGCAATCATACCCATTTAAAATTTCTCTGTCCGGTCCCAATTGAATAATCTTTCCGTCTCTGACAGCCATTGCTTCAAAAACATTAAAATCAGCATCACAAGAATAAATGGTGGCATTATAAATAAGCAAGTCGGCCGATTCTCCCTTATAACAACCAATCAATAAAAAAGGAAGGATTAAAAAAGGAACGTACTTCATTTTTGCTGAGTTTTTGAAGGTTTTAAATAAATAAATGCTGCGATAATTAATAACAGTTCCGCCGCAACTTTATAACGGAAAATGGCTCCTAAAATAGGGGTTGTCCATCCAATTAGCAAGAGCATGAGAAGAGAACTACTTACTAAAAGGTAAATGAGATAAGTTTGTTCACCATCCAGTTTCTTTCGTCGGAAAAAGGCAAAAATTAAAAACCCCAAAAGGGCAATGTTTTGTACGGTAACTGGATAGGATAGATAGTTTTTTACATCTCCTGGTAGCGGGCGGAGCAGGGTATTAAAGAAGGCTGAGGGAATATTTTTGAGTAGTTGAAATCCTGAATTGTCGACGGGAGTTACATCTACATAGCTGTTTGATGGTGCCTGTACCAAATACAGATCATAAAATTGTGGAGATGCCGGAATCGTAAATGGATAAAAAATATCTGAACCAAAGCGTTTAAATTCTCCCGCTGTGTTTTGATTTACTTTAATGGATCGATCCTGAATTTCAAAATGATCTTTGTAATCGTAATTAAAGGCACAAAAAGATGAATCGGTGATAAAAAAGATTCCACCTTTACTAATGTTGATTAAATCCTGCTGTTTAGAAGAGACTTTGTTGATGAGGTTATAACTTTTTGGGGTAAAACATAAAACAGTTCCGCCAATGAGAATAAGTGCAGACCAACCATATAACAACCGTGGTTTCCATTGAAGGCTCTTTCCTCCTAATAAAATTAAGGAGCAGGGAATCAAAATAAGACCAACGTAGGGCTTGTTATAAAGTAATAATAAGATGGCAATAAGATTGATGAGATGATGGAAAAGATTCCTTTGTTCTAATAAGCGAAAAAGTGAAAAGAGATAAAGACCAATTCCAAAAATCATTAAGCTTTCTTTCGCCAATCCACCACCCCAAAAGGCGATACTTGGAAAACAGCAAAGGGCCAAAAAGAAAAAAGTCTTTCGCTCAACATATTTCTCAAAGGCCCTGAACAGAAAGAATATTCCCATGAAGGAAATAAAAGTCATTACCAAGAGGTGAACAAAAACGTTCTCAAATGAAATAAAATGAATGAGTGATTGCAAGCGAATCATCAGGCGATTATCATTGATCATATCCCCATTTTCACCATGATCCCAAATTCGGGTTTCAGATAGTTCATTGAGTCTTAAATCCAAATCATCTGCCGAACTGCCAATAAAAACTTCCCAGTAAACTCCTGGTTGTGATTGGGCCAAATCTGTTAAAACCTTTCCATCGTTAAAAAAGTTCTCGGCATCCCCAGTTAATTGTCCATCTCCATAATGATAAGCCGACACCAAATAGAAAATACCGGAAAAAATAAGTTTAATCAACCATCCTCCTCCCAGATAGCGAAAGTCCAAAGAACTCTTTTGGCTTATCCGATATATCAACCAGCTAAAAGCGACTAGTAATATGCTAAGAACAAGAAATCCCATCCAATACAGGCAAATGTAAAAAATATCCGCTCAACCCATTTGTTAACAGCTGTTGAAAAAAAGGAACAATATTTCGGCAAAATAGCCCCTCCTGCCGTCAATTATAGTTAGCTTTGTACTCTATAATTCTTAGGAACCAAAATGGATAATATTACGCAGGATTTAGCGACGGTTGAACAAGCACAGGAGCTTGGGCTGTTGGCAGAAGAATTTGAATTAATCAAGGAAATTTTAGGACGAACACCAAATTTTACAGAATTGTCTGTTTATTCGGTAATGTGGTCAGAACACTGTTCGTATAAAAATTCAATTTTCTGGTTAAAAACTTTACCAAAAGATGGACCTCACATGCTGGTTAAAGCCGGAGAGGAAAATGCAGGTTTGGTAGATATAGGAGATGGTTTGGGATGTGTTTTCAAAATTGAATCTCATAATCACCCGTCGGCACTTGAGCCTTATCAGGGAGCTGCTACCGGAGTTGGAGGTATTAACAGAGATATCTTTACCATGGGAGCGCGACCAGTTGCACAATTGAATTCATTGCGTTTTGGTGAAATTGAAAAAGACCGAACCAAGTGGTTGGTTGAAGGTGTAGTAAAAGGAATTGGAGATTATGGAAACTCTTTTGGTGTTCCGATCATTGGAGGAGAAGTATTTTTTGATAAATGCTACAATACCAATCCATTGGTAAATGCTTTTTCAGCTGGAATTTTGGAAGGGAAAATGATCTCGGCAACTGCTTCGGGACCAGGTAACCCTGTTTATATTGTTGGTTCTTCAACAGGTAAAGATGGAATTGCAGGAGCAGCATTTGCTTCTAAAGACATTACAGAAGAATCAGCAGGAGATTTACCTTCTGTACAAGTAGGGGACCCATTCCAGGAAAAATTATTGCTAGAGGCCACTTTGGAGTTGGCTAATACGGATGCAGTAGTTGGAATGCAGGATATGGGAGCTGCTGGAATTACTTGTTCTTCATGTGAGATGAGTGCAGCAGGTGGTGTTGGAATGGACATTGACTTGAGTAAAGTTCCAACACGTCAAGATAACATGAAAGACTGGGAAATCTTATTGTCAGAGTCTCAGGAGAGAATGTTAGTTGTTATTGAAAAAGGTAAAGAACAGATTGTTGAAGACATTTTTGAAAAATGGGATTTGCACGCTGTTCAAATTGGAGTGGTAACTGAAGGAGGAACGATCAATTATTTCATGGATGGAAATAAAGTTGCTTCTGTACCAGCCGAGTCATTAGTGTTAGGTGGTGGAGCTCCAGTTTATGAAAGAGAATATAAAGAACCTGCTTATTATCAGGAGTACAAAAAGTTTAACATTGATGATGTAGAGCAACCAGAAGATTTAAAAGAGGTGGCAATGCAGTTGATTCAAAACCCAAATATTGCTTCAAAGCGATGGGTTTATGAACAGTACGATTCAATGGTAGGAACGAGAACGATGACAACAAATCGTCCTTCTGATGCGGGAATTACCAATATTAAAGGTTCAAACAGAGCTTTGGCGATGACGGTCGATTGTAATTCAAGATACGTTAATGCCGATCCAGAAATCGGAACTCAAATTGCTGTTTCAGAAGCTGCTAGAAACATTGTAGTTTCAGGAGGTATTCCTTCGGCAGTGACAAACTGTTTGAATTTTGGTAATCCATACAATCCTGAGTGCTACTGGCAGTTCGTTGGAGCGATTAAAGGAATGAGTGCTGCTTGTACTAAATTCCAAACTCCTGTTACTGGAGGAAACGTTTCATTCTACAACCAAACCGTAATGGATGGAGTAGAAGAGCCAGTATTCCCAACTCCAACTATTGGAATGATTGGTTTGATTCAGGACAAGTCTAAAATCATGACTCTGGATTTCAAATCAAAAGGAGATTTGATCTTTTTGATTGGTGAAGCGAAAGAAGATATTTCATCGTCAGAGTATTTGGTTTCTTATCACGGAATTCAAGCTTCTCCTGCTCCTGCTTTTGATTTGGAGAAGGAATATGAGTTACAAGAGACGGTTAAACAGTTAATTGCTGATCGTCTAGTCAACGCAGCACACGATTGTGCTGATGGAGGTTTGTTCATTACTTTAACAGAGATGGGAATGCCAAATTCATTAGGATTTGATATTGTAACAGATGCTGAGGTGAGAGAAGATGCTTTCTTATTTGGTGAGTCTCAAAGTCGTGTTGTAGTTGGTGTAAATGAAGATCAGGAAGATGCCTTTATTGAGTTTATGATGAACCAAAAAGTACCTTATACTTTATTGGGACATGTGACTAAAGGTAAGGTTTGCGTTGACGATGAGCCATACGGTTTTGTCAACGAGTTGAAAGATGTTTACGATACAGCTTTGGAAAAAGCTCTTTCCTAATTCGTTTTAGATCGAGAAGGGTGAAATAAGCACTTGAGTTACTGCATAAATTGTTGTATCTTATTGAGTGTTAAACCCTTTAAGACTCAAAATGAAAGCAGAAAAATCAAGTGTTTTTGTTGACGAAAATGGTATTGTCCGTACCACCTTTCTTCCTAATGTGGAGGTGAATAAGGAGGACATCCAGAAAATCATTAAAAAAAGAAGAAGTTTGGCTGTAGATGGCAATAGGCAATTGTTGTTGCTTGATTTGACCTCAAATCCACGACCAAATAAAGAAGCGAGAGATTTAGCAACCTGCCGTGAAATGATTGACATAACGGAGAAAATGGCTTGTTTGGTTGGAGGCCTCTTGGGTAAATTCCTTGGAAACTTAATGGCCAGAAATGGTTTGAAGAATTTCCCAACGCGTGTTTTTACAAATGAAGAAGAGGCTATTCAATGGTTATTATCTGATACAAAAAAAGCGTAGTCACAATGGACTACGCTTTTTCTTTTAATATATTTTTCCTTATCGTTTAACGATCTTTTGTACTTGTGTGGAACCATTGTTTGTTCCAATGATCATATACATTCCAGGAGCTAGGTCTGAAAGGTTGATTTCAGTCATTGAATCGTTCACCATTTGGTTTAATACGGTTTGTCCTGAGTAATCAACAATGGTAATTAAAAGCTCACCATTTATTGCCGAATTTAATTGAATTACGTCTTGTGCAGGATTTGGGTAAGCTTCAAACAATTGTGCTTCAGCTTGTGTTTCTTCAATACCACTAATGATATAGCACTCCGAGGTAAATAACTCAATTCCAACTGATCCGTCATCAGCTGCAAAAATCATGTAATCATTATAAGGCGTAAGGTAAGAAGGGTTAGATCCGGTACTTCCCGAATACAAGTCTGCCTCCATCATAAAATCTTCACCATCGTAACTGTAAAGTTCTCTTCCTTCTCCAGAAGTTTCGGCTGTGAAATAAACAAAAGTTCCTAATTGGGTAAAGTTTTCAGGATTTGAATCTCCACCACCAGACTGGATGTTTCCAATAGCAGTAACAGATGTTCCGTCATAAACATAAGGTTCTCTACCGGTTGATCCATTTTCAGCACTGAAATAAAGATTCCCATCAATAGCAGCTAAGTTTTGAGGTACTGAACTGTTAGGGTGAGTTCCAGGGAAAATATCGGTTACATTGCTTACTCCTGTTCCATCATACACCCATAATTCATAACCAGCAACGGGCTCAATAGCTCTAAAGTATAATTCTGATCCAACAACTGTCAATTCCCATGGATTTGAATTAGCAGCCCCTGGGTTGATGTCTTCAATCATTGTTGCTGATGATCCATCGTACTCCCACAATTCCATTCCGTTTGTACCATCATTTGCTCTAAAGAAAATGCTACTTCCCAAAGCTGTTAATTCTTCAATGGATGATCCTTCGGTAGGATTAATATTGGCTACCATACTGGCTGAACCGCCATCGTAATACCAAAGTTCTTCTCCATTTGTACCATCATCTGCAATGAAATAAAGATCATCATCAGCTACAACAATTTCTGCAATGTTTGATCCTGCTGCTCCTGGATTAATATCTGCTGCCTGAACTGCAGAAGTACCATTGTAAAAGTAAAGTTCTTCTCCATCTGTACCATTGTCAGCTGAGAAGTAAAGTCCCGAAGCTAAAGGTGTTAAATTAGCCGGATTGGCGTGATAAAATCCTGGATTAATATCGGCGGCAAGAGTTGCTGTCGTTCCGTCAAATTTCCAAAGCTCGGTTCCGTTTGATCCATCATTCGCAGAGAAGTAAAGATAGGATCCGGCAATGGCAAATCCACTAGGATTCGATCCAAATACTCCCGGACGGATGTCCATGACCATGGTTGCATCAGTTCCGTCGTATTTCCACAATTCAGTCCCATCAATATCATTAGAAGCAGCAAAGTAAAGTTCTCCCATAAATTCAATAATTTCGGAAGGAATGGAGTTTGGAGCTCCATCTGCAATATCTGCAGCTAACTCTATGCAGGATTGCTGCGCTGTACCTGTATTAGCAAAGAATGCCGCAGCAAAAGTTAAGGCAAGAGTAAAGTTGTTTTTCATATCATGTTAAATTTTCAAAGGTTTGTTGAAAATCTAAAGTACAAAAAATGTAGGAATCCTAAATTGGGAAAATCTCAAGATAGCTTTGTTAAAATCGTCTTATCCCTTGCGATAATTGATTTCATAACTAACATCTGCAAACTGCTTAAACATGGCAATAACACCACAATAGGTGTCAAATGAAAGTTCAACTGCGCGAGTTAATTTTTCTTCATTTAATTGGAGGCCTGAAAAGTTATATATCACATGAACTTTTGTATAAACCTTTGGATGTTCTTCGGTTATTTCAGCTTCAACAACCACTTCAAAGTGCTCAACATCCAATCGCATTTTATGCATCAAAGAACTGACATCCATTGCTGTACAACCAGCTAAAGCAGTTAGCATCAAAGGTTTTGAACGAAGTCCGTTATTTTGTCCACCAAACTCCTTTGCAGCATCCAAACTAACCGAACCACTTCCAGTATCGGCCTTAAACTCCATTCCACCTTGCCAATTGGCTGTAACTTTATGTGCCATCTTTTTGCTTTAAAAGTAAATAATTGCTTTGATTTAACCGTCATACAAAACCAACTGTTGAAAACGCAGTACTATGGTTAATCTGGCACGAATGGGATTTCATTACTTTTGAGGTGTTACGATGATCTGATTTTTCGTTGTAAAAAGGTATTAATACACCCCTTAAGTAAGATGAGATATTTTTTGATCCTTTGTGTCTTTTGCAGTTTAACCGTTTCCGCACAAGAAGAGTGGGATGATTTGAGTGGAAAAGAAAAAGCTTTTTTCTATCGTGTTTCCCGTAAAACGGATATTTTGAAAAATAGTGTTTTTCATCTTTTTGAGTTTACCGACTCAATTCCGTACATCAATGACACCCTGCCTAACTACAAGTACATTGAAAAAGAAATTATCAATGATCCCTCTACCTTAGTTCTGCATCGTGATCAAATGGCTCGTAAACCTAATGGACTTGTCTGTGACCTGGCAGTACAATATGCCATTTGGGAACTGAATCAAGTAATCCAATATCGAAATTCAAACGATGAAAAGGATCAGTGGATTAAGGAGCAGTTAAAGGTGTTTGAAAAGTATGTCATTGAAAATGCACCACAATCAGCCATTCGAACACTAAGCGGTGGAGAATATGCTTTGAGAAAATCAACCAGTTCTTATTACACTCCATCCTTGAGTGCATGGGATAAGTTGGCGGCGATTAAAAATTCGGGCTATACACAGCTTGATCAAATGCTCTGTCTCAATGCCATCTCGAAAGGAATGGAAAAGTATATTCATTTACGATCAAAAGAAGTTTTTGAACTTCTTGGAGGTAATGAAGGTGAATATCAAAATTACCTGTCGGCTGCTGGAGATGGAAATGATTTTTCGTCATTGGAAGATACCTATAAAAAGAATCCACTAACTCGAGCATTACCTAATGAAATAGGGGCTTTTAATTTTGAGATCTTTGAAAAAATTGATAAGAAAACAGAAAAGAAATCCCTGGAAATAAAAGATGTAAAACAGTACCAATACCGTATGGATACCGAACAAAAAACGGTATTGCATTTTGATGTTTATGCTTATCATCCTGAGCGACAAACTACCATCTCCATTCAAAAGGGAGGCTCGGCTTATATTCTTTACGGAAACAATGATAATCGACTTCTTTCTCCCGATTCTACTTTTGGAGAGGGAACAACTTATTGGCGATTAATGTGGCAATTGGAGCACATTCACATCGCTGATTTAAATGAAAAGCTATACGGTAAAAGAGGATATAAATACTGGATAGAAGAATACGAGAAAAAAATTCAGGCGACCTTACTCCAAATTCAAAAAACGGAGTACAAAATCAATGAACTACGTCATAAGCCTCAAAAGAAACCTAAAATCAAAAAGAAAAAATGGCGAAAGGTTGATTTAACAACCTCTGATCAGCATGGAAAAGGACATCCAACTGATAATTTGACCAAGACTCAGAAAAAACTAAATATTCAGCAAAATTATCTCATTCAACTTAATTCTTTGTTGATGACACAGAAGCAAATGCTAGCTCAATTAAAAAAGGAGTATGAAGAGGCTTACTTTATTCTACAATCTTACCGTACCAAACTAGACATGATGCAAAAGACTCTTGGCTTGTTGGTGATGGATTATGAGGTTGAAGGGGACTTATATACCTTTAGTGATGGGGCTACCTTTAATAAACGGACACAAGATTTTACTTTCCCAGCTGATGGACATGCAAGTACTTTCCAGTTGAATCATATTTGCTTTGGTGAAAAGGTGTTTAGTACTAAAATTGACGAGAATTTCGTGCATATCAATCGTACTATAGACGGAGTTGATGAAAAGTATGTACTGCAACGAATTCAGCGAGATAAAGAAAAATCAAACAAAATGTCCGTGAGTGATTCTATCCAAACCATGGAAATATTAATGGCCCTTTTAGATGATAACACAGGAATTAATTTAACGCCATATGCTGGAGGAATTAAAGTTGAATCTCAGGGTGAATTTTCGAGAAATGAGAACCTGTCTGCTATTCCTTACGAACAGGAAAAGTACACTAATGAAGGTGTTGTGAAATACAGAACGACTTATGACGCTAATTTGAATTTGAGTGTTGAGGTTTGGGAAGATCAAATGATTCCGGTAGCTTTTAGCAATTACCAAAAACAATACGTCAAGTTTAAATCCAAGAACCCTACTTTAAATGAAATTGATTTTTGGACTGGAATTCGGGCCATGGAACTTTCTAGAAAATGGTTAGAAGATTTGAAGGAATTAGTGCCTTTATGGATTAAAACAGCCGAAGATCAAGCTACTATTTTGAAGAAGCTTAAAAAGGTGAAATTGAAAAAGGTACAGTTCAAAAATGGAGCGGTGCAATACAAAGTTCCCAAATACATTTATCCTGCAGGATAGTTAGAGACGTTATTTCTTGAAAATTTGATCCCTCAAATGCGGATAAAGGCTATTTTTGCATTCCATGTCTGATCAGGATAAGAATATGCCATTTTTAAGTCATCTCGAAGAGTTGAGATGGCGGCTGGTAAAAAGTACAATAGCTATTTTGGTGATGGCCATTGTTATTTTTGTCTTCATTGAGCCGATCACCAAGCATGTCTTTTTGGCTTTAGCAGATACCGATTTTCCGCTTTATCGCTTTTTTTGCTGGGCTTTTGATCTTTGTGTTGATAAGATTGACATAAAGTTCCAAAGTACCGAACTAACTGGACAATTCGGAACTTCCCTGGTCGTATCCATTTTAGGTGGTGTTGTGGTGGCTTTCCCGTTTGTGTTTTACCAATTGTGGGGCTTTGTAAAACCTGGTTTGAGAGAAACAGAGGTGAAAAAAGTAAAGGGAATTGTTGTTTTTATTTCCGTTTTGTTTTTTACCGGAATTGCTTTTGGATACTATGTTATTGCTCCTTTAACCGTTCAGTTTTTTGGTAATTGGCAAATTACAGGTGACATTAAAAACGTCATCCGAATTAATAATTATTTGTCCATTGTCTCTTCAACCATCTTCTTTACAGGATTGCTCTTTCTTTTACCAGTTGTTATTATGATCTTTTCCCGATTGGGAATTATCACTTCGGCCTGGCTAAAAAAATACCGTAAACATTCCTTTATTGCAGTGCTTGTTTTAGCTGCAATTATTACCCCTCCCGATATGTTTACGCAAATTGTAGTGAGTATTCCAATTGCCCTTTTATATGAGTTTGGAATTTTCCTTGCTAAACGAGTGGAAAAAGAGCGTGAACAAGAGTCGAGAGCCTAGTTGCTAAAGTCACCAAATTCCCGGAATTATTTCGTATTTTAGCCGTAGCGGCTAATGAAACTAAGACTACTTTTTATACTCACATTGCTGGCACTTAACCCTCATTCCTTTGGTCAGCAAACAATGGTTTCAGGAACAGTGGTAGATTCTGTTACTCAAAAGCCTATTCCGTTTGCCCTAATAAAGTTTAGAAATTCAACTGTTGGAACCCGAACGGATACATTGGGATATTTTGAAATAGTTAGTCGTAAAGCAACTGATTCATTAGAAGTTTCTTTCACCGGTTATCAAACTCAGATTTTTGTAATTCCCATTGGGGAAGAAACTGAGTTGACAGTTCACCTTAATGAAAAGAACAAGAACCTCCAAACAGTTATCATTACGCCAGGGGAGAATCCAGCCTTTGAGATTTTAAGACGAGTAAAAAAGAATAAAAAGTTCAATAATCCTGAAAAACTTGAGGCTTGGGAATGCGAAGTCTATAACCGAATAAGGATAGATGCCAACAATATGGGCGATAGCACCTTTGACAGCCGAATTTTTAAGAACATGGAATTTGTAGGTGATTATATGGACACCACTGGAAAAAACTCTTTGCCATCCATTTTATCACAATCCATATCAGACTATTATTTTAAAAAAGATCCTGTTCAGGAAAAGGAGGTCATCAAAGCGTTAGATGTTCGTGGTTTTAATTCGATCGAATTAGGAAAGTTCTCAGGGGCAATGTATCAGAATGTCAATATTTACAAAAACCACATTGATCTTTTTACGAAAGACTTTATCAGCCCCATAGCTGATCAGGGAAGAACTTATTATCGTTACTATTTACAGGATAATGACACCTTGGATGGCGTTCCGTGTTATCATTTACGATTTGTACCAAGGCGAAAAGGAGATGCCGTTTTTGATGGAGATATTTGGATTACGGATTCGACTTATGCTGTAAAAAAGGTGATTTGTAAAATTGGAGACGATGTTAATGTGAACTATGTAACGGCATTGGAGGTAGAGCAAAGCTATTCAGAAGTGGCACCTGGAGTTTGGATGGTAACAGAAGAACGAATGAGAGGAGATTTTGATGCTTTTTCGGAATGGAAGAAAAATCGATTCATAGGCGGAACGGTTCATAAAAACACTACTCGTCGAAATTTTAAAATCAATGAACCTTATGATTTTGATTTTTATGTCACAGATATCGAAATACTGGATAGTGCTGAAAAGAGAGATGAAGCCTATTGGGTTGAACATCGTCATGTAGAGCTGAATGACAAGGAAGCGGGAGTGCTGGAAATGATTGATTCTCTCAAAAAAAATAAACGATTCAGATTTTACGAAAATGCACTTTATTTAGGTTATACGGGGCATTGGAGGGCAGGACCTGTAGAGGTAGGAAATATTGGATCTTTGTATAACTTTAATCAGGTAGAGGGACATCGTTTTATGTTGTCGCTTCGATCATCAAATGCATTTAGCAGAAAGGTTGAAATTTCCACTTTTGGAATTTACGGATTAAACGATAAAGAATTTAAGTACGGAGCTTCTTTGCGATGGAAGATGAAGAGTGATCCTAGGACCATGTTTAGGGTTAACTATAAAAAACGAATTGAACAATTGGGAATTAGGGCTTCGGTTGGTGATGTAGGAAGTTCTTTTTCAACCCTTTTCTCTTTGGGACCTTTGGATAAGTTGACAATGGTAAATTCCAGCTCTGTTTCTCTAGAGCGGGATTGGAGAATTGATATGCGAACCTTTAATAAGGTGGAGTGGAGAAAGTTCATCCCTTTAGGAAATTCGGACTACAGTCGTATTGATCCCGTAACAGGTGACACGAGCCAAATAGCAAGTTTGACATCCTTTGAGGTACGAAATCAAATTATGTACACCCGTGAGGAGAAGTTTGTAAACGGACAGTTTGACAGAATGTCTTTAGGTTCGAGATACCCAATTATTTCGTTGACGCACACCTGGGCTTTTAAAGGTGTTTTGGGGAGCGAGTACGATTTTCATCGACTGGATTTTGTTTGGACTCATCGGCCTAAAATTGGAGGTTTGGGGAAATTGGAATACACCATTTATGCCGGAAAAATATTTGGTACAGTACCTTATCCTTTCTTAAATGTGCATCAGGGAAATCAAACCCTCTATATTCAGCGTTCTACCATGAACCTCTTAAACTACTATGAGTTTATTTCGGATGAATGGGTAGGAATTAATTTTGAACATCGACTGATGGGCTTAATTCTGGATCGAGTTCCCTTAATTAGGCGATTAAAATTGAGATCGGTTTGGTCAGCAAAGATGGTAGTAGGGAGATATAATCCTAAGCATAATGCGGAATTACTGTTGCCTTCCTATTCGAACGAACTAAGGCATCCATACTATGAATTGAGTGTAGGATTAGAGAATATTGTCAAATTTATACGAGTAGATGCTATTTGGCGTTTAAATTATTTGGATCATGTTGACGTCAATGATAATCCAGTTCCAAGATTTGGCGTTAAATTTGTCTTTACTTCAGATTTTTAATGAAACTCAGAACAGAAAATATTCAAAAGAGCTACAAAGGCCGTCAAGTAGTTAAGGGAGTAACCATCGAGGTTAATCAGGGCGAGATTGTTGGACTTTTAGGTCCTAATGGAGCGGGGAAGACCACATCTTTTTATATGATTGTTGGTTTGGTGAGTCCGGATGTTGGAAAAGTGTATTTGGATGATGCCGATATTACCCGTTCGGCAATGTATCGTCGTGCACAAATGGGAATTGGGTATTTACCGCAAGAGGTATCCGTTTTTCGGAAAATGTCCGTTGAAAACAATATCAAGACCATTTTGGAGATGACTAAATTGTCTAAGGCAGAGCAGACAGAAAAATTAGAGTCTCTTTTGGATGAGTTTGGCTTACAACACGTTCGTAAAAATTTAGGACAAAGCTTATCAGGTGGAGAAAAACGACGAACGGAGATTGCCCGCGCACTGGCCACCGATCCTAAGTTCATTTTATTGGACGAACCTTTTGCAGGAGTTGACCCAATTGCTGTTGAGGACATTCAGGAAATTGTTGCTCACCTGAAAGACCGAAATATTGGGGTACTAATTACCGACCATAACGTACAGGAAACGCTGGCCATTACCGACCGCACTTATCTACTGTTCGAAGGATCTATCCTAAGAGAAGGTACTGCCCAACAATTGGCAGAAGACGAAATGGTCCGAAAAGTTTATTTGGGAGAAAAATTCGAGTTGAGAAAGTAGATTTAAATCTCCTCAACAGTGAAGGTATAACCTTCCATAATTTCGTTCACCAACAACTTTTTACAAGCTTCATCGGTTTTAGCTTCAGCAACTTCTTTAGAATCAGCTTCGATGAAAATACGAATGTGTTTGCCAATTCTAACATTGGTGATTTCATTCAATCCAAGATTCCCCATTGACTGTGTTACAGCTTTTCCTTGAGGATCTAACAACGCTTCTAAAGGCATTACATCAATTTCCGCTTTGAACTTCATTTTTACGCTTGTTTACGATATTACTAATCAGCGACAAAATTATGTATAATAAAACGATTATTGGTAGTGCCCAAACGAATAAAGTTGCCAACAGTATGGCTGAAATTGTTAAAAAGCTATAGCGTAACTCATTTCCCTTCCATCCAAACGACTTGAATTTAAGTGCAAAAAGGGGAATTTCAGAAACCATTAAGACGGATAAAATCACTGTGGTGGAAATTAAAAACAATGGATTCAAGACTAAGTCAATGGCTAATTCTCTCCACATACCTTCTCTTTCCAATCCACTAACAATAATTAAGGGAAGAGCAACAAAGAATAATGTCACGGCTGGTGTCGGAACACCAATGAAGGAATCAGATTGTCTAGGGTCTAGATTAAATTTTGCCAGTCTAAACAAGGCAAAAACCGGAATGATAAGTGCTAAATAAGTAAGCCAATCCAGAGATGAGTCATGAATGTGTCGATTGATAAAAAAGGAGAGTTCCGTATCACTACTTTTTCCTAAAGTCTCCCAAACCCAAATGTGTTTATCAGGATCAAGATAATGCGCAGCATTGTTATAGGCTCCATCCAGAGAAGTACCAAACCAGGGAGCTTGAGACCAGGAAGAAAGTTTCAGTAATTGAAAAACGATAATTCCTGGGGCTACTCCAAAAGTTACCATATCAGCCAATGAGTCAAGCTGTTTTCCCAATTCGGACTGAACCTTTAGCAAGCGAGCCATGAATCCATCTGAAAAATCAAAAACGGCAGCGATTAAAATACAGTATGGAGCAATATCTAACCTCCCTTTTAAAGCGAATATAATGGCGAAAATTCCACCAATTAAGCTGCCAGCAGTGAATAAGTTTGGAACAAGGCGTTTTAAAGTGTACATGAAAAGGGGCTTTAATTGGCTTTTTCCTCAAACTTTTTGCCTTTGTTAAAGATATTGCTAATCAATGATAATAAGATGTAGAGTAAAATGATTATTGGTAAAGCCCAAACAAAGAAGGTAACTAACAAGATAATTGAAATGATCAAAAAGCTATAACGCATTTCATTCCCCTTCCATCCAAACGACTTGAATTTGAGGGCAAATAATGGAATCTCTGAAACCATTAAAACGGACATCACCAATGAACTGATGGCTAAAAACCATGGGTCCGCTATAAACCATCTAATTGCAGAAACATCCGCATTAATAAGTCCCGGATCGTACATGAGCATGAATGGGATTGATGCAAAAAATAAAGTGGCAGCTGGTGTTGGGACACCAATAAATGAATCTGTTTGACGTGTGTCCAAGTTGAACTTTGCTAATCGGAATAGGGCAAAAACCGGAATAAATAAAGCTGTTAAAGTAAGATATCCCGCATCTCCAGGGCCACATATTTTTAGCTCTGTGGTGAGTGAAAAACCACCTGTATTTGGATCGAGTAATTCAGGAACGTAAGTAGAATATTTTTCAAAAAGAGAACCAACAACCCTTAAATCGAACAATTCCCAAACAATAATTCCCGGAGCTACACCAAAAGTCACCATATCTGCTAAGGAGTCCAATTGTTTTCCTAATTCGGATGGTACTTTTAGTAAACGTGCCATAAATCCATCCAAAAAATCAAAAACTGCTGAGGCTAAAATGAAATAAGGAGCGATATCCAACCTTCCTTTCAAAGCTAGTATAATGGCTAAGATTCCACCCACTAAGTTCCCGGCAGTAAATAAATTAGGAATTAGACGTCTAATAGCATGCATGCTACAAAAATGAGCATTAATTGACAGATGCTATAATTAATTCAAAATAATTCTATTTTTTCCAACCCTTTTTAAGGGCTTTTTCGTTATTTAGGGCAGGAATATAAATGGAACAAACAAAAGGTCTTTGCACAATTTTTTTTGAAATACGAAGTTATTTTAAGCATTGAATTT
>JAKSBJ010000189.1 GCA_022361195.1 Flavobacteriales bacterium | reverse complement strand
GATATTGACATGGATTTGGCCTGGGATGTTGAGCAAGGTTCGGATGAAATTATTGTAGCTGTAATCGATACAGGTATGAAATTAGATCATCCTGAAATAGAAGGAAGAAACTGGATTAATACGGCCGATCCTGTGGATGGCGTTGATAATGACGGAAATGGTTATATAGACGATGAAATGGGATGGGATTTCCAAAATGATGACAACGATCCTACTGACGATAATGGCCATGGTACAAGCGTTACCGGAATCATTGCGGCAAATGGAAATAACGGAATTGGTTTTGCAGGGGTGGACTGGAACTGTAAGGTAATGCATTTAAAAGCTATGGATGATGACGGAACCGGTTCTTACATTAACTGGATTGATGCCATTTATTATGCTGTTGAAAATGGTGCCAAAGTCATTAATATGTCTGTGGGAAGTTCATTTAACTCTACCTCTTTACAAACCGCTGTTAACTATGCTCATAACAATAACGTTATGGTTGTTGCTAGTTCCGGAAATTCAAATGATGCAATACTCTACCCTGCCGCTTTTGCAAAAGCTCTTGCAGTAGGTTCAACCGATCCGGAAGATCTTCGATCCAATCCTTTTCCCTGGTCAATTGGAAGTGGAAGTTGCTTTGGTCCAAATCTGGATTTGGTAGCTCCTGGGAGCTATATCTACAGCCTTATTCATGACGATGACAATATTTACAACCAATACTTTAGTGGTACATCACAAGCAGCTCCACATGTAAGTGGTGTTATTTCTCTACTTTTTGCACAAGATCCGCTCCGAACTTCTGATGACATTGAAGAGATTCTAGAAGCCAGCTGCGAAGACATGGTTGGTGATCCTGAAGAAGATGAACCAGGATGGGATCCTTTTTACGGTCATGGACGTTTAAATGCCTTTTTAGCGCTGAATTTTAATTCGTTAGGGATTGATGAAACCGAAACAGGAATATCATTCAGTCTTTTCCCTAATCCGGTAAAAGATCTCCTTCACATTAATTGCAAGGGCATTAATCATGGAACTATTGAGATTAAGAATAGTATGGGACAAAGCATCCTTAAACAAGAATTTGAATCGTCATCATTTCATCTTAATCTGCCTGATTTAGAAGCAGGGATGTACCTTGTATCCTTTAGTGATGATCAATCACAACTTCTTTCTACACAAAAGATAATTTTTGACTAATGAATTATACGGTTGATGAAGCTTTAATTATTTTAGGAAATACACCTTCTACTTTAAGGGCATTGCTTCACAACTTACCCAATTCATGGATTATTTCTAACGAAGGAGGAAAAAGCTGGAGTCCTTTTGACGTTATTGGACATTTAGTTCAGGGCGAAAAAAAGGATTGGATTTTGAGAAGCGAAATTATTTTATCTGATGCGGAAAGTAAAGAATTTCCACCTTTTGACCGTTTTGAACAGGAAGAAACCTCCAAGGATAAAAACATTAAGAACTTATTGGATGAGTTTGAAACATTAAGAATCCAAAATCTTCAAAAACTGAAAGCCTTCCAACTCAATTCAAAAAAACTAGATGCTACCGGAATTCATCCTGAATTTGGAACTGTGACTTTGCGTCAACATTTATCAACCTGGGTTGCACATGATTTAGGACACATTGCTCAAATTAGTCGGGTCATGGCCAAGCAATATAAGGATGAATGTGGTCCATGGACTGCTTACCTGCCTATTTTGAATCATTAGCTTTTAGGAAGCATTGTCGCAAAAATGGCCGATAAGCCAATAATGTTTATTGCCGCTCCCAGACTCAATAAGTACATAACTGTTTCAAATTGCTCACTATCGTGCAAAAAGTAATCTGCTCCTAAAATAACTGCAGCCCAAATTAAACTACACACAATTTGCACCACTCCTGACATCAATTCTAACTTTCTATTTTTCATGACATTTTTATTCAGTTAGTGGTTATAAATGAGATTTATTACACCCTCATGAACTTTTATTAGTCTGGAATCATATCCCCATAAAAAAGGACAGCTCCTTAATCCCGTAAACTATCAAACGGAATAAGGAGCTGTACCGAAACCTAACCTGTATGAAATCCTATAGGCTTGATCTCATTTTTGTACCTGTAATCTTATACAACCACAGCTTAAGTCTGTAGAACAATAAGTACATTACAGGAATCACAACCAATGTAAGGAATGTCGCAAAGCTCAATCCAAAGATGATTGTCCATGACATCGGCCCAAAGAACATCGTATTATCTCCTCCTAAATAGAAGTTGGAGTCATAATCAGTTAACAATGTGGTAAAGTCAATATTTAAACCAACTGCCAATGGCACCAACCCTAATACAGTTGTAATGGCCGTTAACAATACTGGTCTAAGTCTCGTTTTACCAGATTCTACTATAATATCAATAATCGTAGGTAAAGGAAGTTGTTCAAATTCATCAATTCCCAATTCCTCTCTCTTTCTCTTTCTCAAGAGATTGGTATAATCAATCAATACAATGGCGTTGTTTACAACCACCCCTGCTAGTGAAATAATACCAATCATAGTCATAATCACAACGAAGTCCATTTGGAAGATTACCTCTCCCATCAATACCCCAATAAGGCTGAACAATACCGCAAACATGATAATCACAGGTGAACTAAAGGCATTAAACTGTGCCACAATCACCAACAAGATGATGAATAAAGCAATTAAAAGTGCCTTTGATAAGAAGGCCATCTCTTTTGCCTGTTCTTCCTGTTCTCCAGTAAAGGCATACTCAACTCCTGGTGTAATTTCAGTTTCTGACTCATATTCGGCCATCAAATCCTTTAATTCCTGAACCACCTCGTTTGGATTTTCTCCTTCTGAGATATTTGAATAAACGGTTACTACAGGAAGTAAGTCTTTATGAATTACCGAACTGTATGAGGTTGTTGGTTCTGGCTCTTTAATTAAAGAACGAATTGGAATTCGTAACATCTGTCCTTTATTATTCATAAAGGTCAACTTTTGGTTAAGGAGTTGATCGATATCATTACGATCTTCCTGCCCAAATCGAACAGCAATGTCATAGATCTTATCTCCCTTTTTATAGGTAGAGATATCAGATCCAAATAAGGCTGTACGGATTGTATTGGCGATTTGATATGTTGATGTATTGAACAAACGTGCTTTTTCACGATCTATCACAATTGGTAGTTCCGGCTTTCCGGTTTCCACATCAAGCTTCAACTTCTCTACCCCTTTTACATTTTTACGATCGAGGAATAAACGAATGTTCTCTGCCTCTTCAATCAACTTATCATACTCTACTTCTCCACTTACCTCAATGTTAATTGGCGGAGCAGTTGGAGGTCCATCATCATTTTGGTCAACCGAAACCTGAACATCTGCGGGGAATCTGTTTGTTAAACCACGTGATATCTCATTCATGATCTCAGAGGTTTTATAATCCCCT
>JAKSBJ010000307.1 GCA_022361195.1 Flavobacteriales bacterium | reverse complement strand
AATAGGCTGTCCCATATTAGCAGGGATTCCAAAAGAGGCAATGTCTTTACTGTATACCGAACGGAAAATATCTAAACCTCCCATTGAGTTGTGCCCATCCGAACTAAAGAAAAGGATATTAGACTTTTCATGATAGAAGGGAGACACCTCATCAAATTCTGAATTAACAGGTTTTTTTAGGTTTTCTGGTTCTCCAATTGGATTTCCGTTATCATCTAGTTTTATTCTCCAAAGGTCCATTCCTCCCAACGTCCCTGGACGGTTACTGGAAAAATACATCCATTGTCTATCTGAACTAATGAAAGGATTGATGCTTTCATAACCTGGCATATTGACCATAGAATCAAGTTTCATGGATTCAAAAAACTTGTTTCCAATCATTCGAGCCAAATAGATGTGTTTCTCCTTTTTGTTTTCGTCACTCCAACGGGTATAATAAATAATATTTTCACCATTAAATACTCCCGAGGCATCATGACGAGCGGAGTTTAATGGTCGCCCAAAGTTTTTGGGAGCACTCCAGCCGTCCCCATCTTTTTCGGTCCAATATAAATCGCATAAGTAACGGGAGTCTTGTACAAGCGGATCTAAAACAATTCCACCCTCACGAGCTGAAGTGAAGACGATACGTTCTTCATCCGTTCCATGCCAATAAGTTGTCGCAAAAGAGGATGTTCCTTTGTTAAAAACTGTGGTATCAGAAAAGTTAATGACAATATCTTCATCTGACTCAGGCATTTTTAAAGCTGCTGCACAACCCGACATATCTCCCAAAGCACGTTTCATATACATGTCTGTATATTCTTCCAAGGTCATATAATGCTCAAAAACAGCCAAAGCTGAATCGTATTTTCCTTGGTACATTAACGTATTTCCTAGAAAATAATAGTCGTCATTGTAGGAGCCACTGGCCGACGAAGCCCGAAAGTGTTTTGCTGCATTTGGATAATCATGACTGTATCGGTAACACATAGCCATTTGATGGTGGATATAGTCTCCAACACTTATTTTAGCCAAAGCACTGTCCTTTTTGTTTCCAAGGTTTTTGAGTTTTTGGTTGGTTAAAACAGTCTCATAAGGTAGAATTCGGAAGGACAAAGCCAAGGTATCATCCATTACCTTGTGGTAATACCGAAGGGCACTGGCAAAATCCATCTTTTCATAATATTGATCCGCATTGTATAACCATACCTTTTTTGCTTGAGAAAAGGAATTGTTAGAGGTCAATAAAATGAGGCTGAAAAAAGCAAAAAGTAGGGTTTTCCTCATCATAATCGCGGACAAATTTTGACAGTTTCTGAATCTTTGTTTTGATGCATGTAGGTAAATGATATTTCAAAACCACCTCGTCCTGTTGAAGCAGGGGCAAGAGATGAAGAGTTTATATCATAAGCAATTTTGGCAATGTAGTTAGCCTTTTTAGCTCCCAACGAAATAATGAAGGCATCCATATTACGATAGGTTAATCCACCTAATAAATAAAGCTCATTGGATTTTAAAAAGTAACCAATATCTCCCGCTACAGTTACCTCCGTAAAGTTTCGTTGTTGCATATAAAGCAATTTCGGAATAACATAGAAGGTCTCTAAGAAATTGATTCGGACCCCGGCATGCGTGTAAATTCTCAAAGGCAATTCATTCGCCGCGTCAAAGAAAGATTCCTTAGGAGTTAAGATGTTAAAAGCTGAAACACCAATAAAAGGGTTGACTTTACTCTTTGTTTTTGAATAGTAGTACAACAATCCTGCATTGAATTCGGGAACAAAGACAGATTGGCCTCCAAAACCTTCTCCAGTTGCAGCACCTGAATCAAATCCTCCTCCATTAGCTGTTGTGTATTGATTATTGAAGGTATGGAGTTGGTACACAACCGACTTTTGAGTTACCCCCAATTGCAAACCAAAAGAGATGTTATGAAACTGTGACTTATCAATGGGTAGGGTATAAGCTGCTGAAGCAACTCCCTGCAAAGCATTGTAGTTTCCAATACCAGCACGGTAATTGACTATTTGAGCACCAAATCCCCATTTTTTATAGGGGGCATCAAAACTTACCAAACCAGTGGTATAAGGTTTAAAGTTAACAGCCTTCCATTGTGTTCTAAAATGTCCGTGAGCTCTCCATTGACCATCAAATACTCCAGTCATTGCTGGATTAAGATAGATTGGGGCAGCATCGTACATGGACAAATGAAAGTCCTGAGCGTGGGTCAGTGTTCTTCCTCCCAGAATAAAGACCAATAGGATGAATAGTTTCTTCATTTTATCTGATCAATGTTACGTCTCCTTCTTTAATTACTGTCCTGTTCCCCGCAATTTTAATGGTGAAGGTCCAGGTATATACTCCTAATGGGGCATCACTTCCTTTAAAGGTTCCATCCCAACCAACATTAGCATCGTCGGTTGCGAACACCAATTGTCCCCAATTGTTGTAAATTTTAAAATCTGTAGCCTCAAAAGGTCCTCCTCTAATAATGTAAACATCATTTTCTCCATCTCCATTAGGAGTAAAGGCAGTAGGCAATTGAGGTAAGAGTACAATTTCTAATGGTTGAGTAGTTGCATCTCTACATCCGGCTGAATCGGTCACTTCTAAAGTGACATCATACATCCCACCATTTTGGTATTGGTGAATTTCGTGTTGGTCATTTCCTCCTGTACCATCACCAAAGTCCCAGAACCAATTAGTAAACGGTCCGCCTGTTGATAGATCTGTAAATACAATGTCTTCAAGAGCAAGTGCGGGCATAGGATTTACTGTGAAATCAGCCGTTGGTCCAACTAAGACAACAATATCCTGAGTTAACTCAGCAACACATCCCGAGTCTGAAGTAACGGTGAAGACAACGGGGAATGTCCCGGCCTGATCAAATGTATAGTTTGGATTTTGAGCAGAACTATTTCCTTCTCCTGAATTAAAATCCCAATCCCAGCTCACAATATTTCCACCTGAAATGAAAGAGTTGTCTGCAAATTCAACCGTTTCACCTTCACAGGCATCTGAATGGCTAAAGTTTGGAACAGGTACAGGATTTACATAGATAGCTCTTGAAATAGTGTCAAAACAACCATTAGAAGCTTCTGAAATAAGTGTCACAGTATAATTCCCTGGTCCAGGGTAAGGATGGTTTGGATTTTCACCAATTGAACTTTCTCCATCACCAAAATCCCAGTTCCAACCAACTATAGTACCTGAACCAGTTGTAGAAAGGTCATCAAAAACTGTGTTTTGTCCTTCACAAGCTGAAGTATGGTCAAAATTAGCTTCCGGCGCTTCCAAATAGCTAATTAAGATGGTGTCCTTATCAGCTACACAACCAAATTCGGCTGAGGTAGTTAGAATAAGCTGTACTGAACCATTTGAAACATCCAAAGGAGAAGGATCATAGAACGTATTCAATAAATCCGGCCCGGGATTAAAACTTCCTGTACCTAAAGAACTCCAGGTACCACTACTTGCTGATCCTCCAATTAATCCTGTTAAAACAGCCGATTCGTTTTCACAGAAATCCTGATCCGGTCCTGCATCAGCTGTAGGAGGCGCAATGAATTGAATTTCTAAAGAATCGTTTTCAACAGGGCATAAACCTGGTGTGGTTGAAAGGTAAATTGTCATTGTACCTCCAATAGTGTCTAGAGGACTCAGTGTATAAGTCGTATTCAAAGAATTTGGATCAGCAATTGTTCCGAAACCTCCAACTGACCAGTTGGTTGAATATCCGGCAGATACTGTACCAGTTAGGTCAATGAATACTGAATTTGCACAAATAGAGTCAGAAGTGGTAATGTTTAACTGAGGTTGATCCAAAATGGTTAGTTCCAAACTATCCGACACAGCTAAACAACTACCATTAGCGGTTGAGGTTAGCACAAGTGTTACCGAACCAGCTGTTGTATCTGCAGAACTAATGAGGTAATCTGTAATTAAGTCTAACTCGGAAGGATCAAAAGCTCCAGAACCAGAAGTTGTCCAGATTCCTGTTGTTGATGCTCCTGTAACACTTCCGTTTAGCGCAACCGAAGTGTCATTTGCACAAGCTGTAATATTAGGCCCAGCAGTTACTTGAGGAGGATCGGTGAAATAAATAACAACCGTATCCTCATCATCCGGACATGCAAAGAAACTTCCCGAAGAGGTTAAGAAGATTAACAAACTATCTTCAGCTAAGTCGGCAGGAGATGGAGTATAAGAGGTAGAAAGGTCTGAAATATCTCCAAACGATCCTCCTGTTCCTCCAGACCACTCTGATCCTACAGCAAAGGACAAGGTTCCATTTAAAGGAATAGAAGTAATGTTGTTCTTACAATATGTATCATCCAAGCCGGCATCAACTGAAGGTGATTCCTGGAAAGTAACTAACAAGGTGTCGAATTCAGGTTCACAGTTTCCAGTTGATTGGAGGGTGAAGGTCAAATATCCCTGAGCATAATCGGATGCAGTAGGATTATAAAAGGTTGATAGGTCCGTTGAATTATCAATGGTTCCTGTTCCATCCAAGATAGACCATAAACCAGTTGTTGTTCCCCCTTGTACACTTCCATCAAGGTTGATGGTTGTTTCACTGGTACAAAGCGTTGTATCATTTCCGGCGTCTACAATTACTTTTCGGTGGAATGATGACATGTAGTGGTAAAGACAACCACCTGTTGCACTACCATTAATAATTCCTAAAGAGAAAAAGTCCGAACTGTTTTGAATGATGTTAGCCGAGCCAGGTGTAATTTCCGCAGTGGAATAACTAATTTGAGCTCCCATCCATGCTCCTCCAGTTCCTGGAACAGGACTAAAGGCTGCTGCCGGGACAAGAGCTGGTGATGCGTTAAGCGTGAAATCGCCCTCTGTACCAGCTGGACAAAGGATATTCAAAAGGAAACTTACATCATTATTTCGTGAAAAGGATACTTGATTAGATCCTGCACAGTTAGATGGAGGAATGATAGCCATACCTAATTCACAACCGTATCCTGACATGTGAATTACGTACACTGGTTTATCAGCTTGCACTGAGGTTAGAGGAGCATCAATTGAATATTGATAGGTGTCTCCCTGATTCAATAAAGCTGATGACGATGCTCCATCATTTAGTGTTACACTGGTAAAATTCTCAGTTGCTACAATGAAAATGGACTCGTTAGAACCTGCATTGAGGAATCCTTCATTGATGATATAATCTTGTCCAATTACATCCGTAGGAACAATTTGGTCTCCCATAAGGTCAAAACATCCACCACCTCCCGAAGGGTTAACTGAATCGTCATTAATAGTAACAGATACAGGTTTGTCGGATGTAACGATAGAACCACTGAGATTACTACCAGCAACATTGGTTATTTGTGTAATGTTTTCACAGGTGTAAACATCCCCGGCATTGGGCAGGAATACTGAATAGGTTACATCTGCAGGGTATCCACCAACGACCGGACAGCGTGGTGTTATGTAGATCGTTGTATTATCTTCTGTTGCGACGACAGAGAAAAATTGTTTCGGTTGAGTAATAACAGCGTCTCCATTTCTGTCGGTAGTTAAAAGTCGATTGTTCCATAAGGTTTGAAAAGGAACGACAAATTCGGTTCCCATACCATTTTGCCCCTTTAATGAATATGTCTCCGGATTATTTGCATTTCCTGGAGAAATGGTCACAGTATCTGAGATAAAGTCATAAACAACAGTGATAAATTCATCAGAGGTAATTTTAAATCCAGAATTTAAAACCATATCAGCTGGACCACTTTCAAGATCGGCTACGATTGTTTCGAGCGGAACCGAAAACAAGGAATTTGCCGGAATGGTAAAGGTTACGTCATAAGTTGCCTCTGGTTGCTGAATACGAACAGTTGCAGGGTTGGCAAATGTTGAAATTCGATAGGACATCTGAACATTATTGTCATGATCAGGTGTTACCCATGGTGCAGCAAACCAAAACAGCGTATCAATCTGCGCTTTAGCTTCGGACTCGGCAACCGACCAGAGTCCAACTGTCACGATTAATATTTTAATCCATTTCATAAGGTTCTTTTTTAGAAGAGTCTGCTACTCTTCATTTTTATTTTTGTTTTCGTCAAAAATGCTATTATTCAATTCTTCATCCTCTTCATCCAAACTAGGTCTGTTCTTTGTGATGATAAAGGAAATCATTAACTCATGTGAGCCAAAGTGATATCCACTAATGTTTCCAAGTGAATAGTCATAAGCGTATCCCACCGACCAACGATTAAATAAATTCATACCTGCTACAATTCCTAAGGCATCTTGTGTCCTTATAATCAATCCTCCCCAGAATTTTTTATTGTAAGTAGTTTTTAACATGATACTCGCCTGAGGTGGAGCTGGTTTAACATATTGGAATAAGATAGAAGGCTCAAAAATGATCTCTTTTTGCTGTTTTTTGAGATTCTCTTTTCGGATGAAGCGGTAACCACCAATGAGGTTAAAGTGCTTCGAAAGTCCATCATTAAATCCTGTAAAAGCGATAGCATCTCCCATAATGTGTCTCATAGATAGAGATACAAAGAACTTTCTATGATATAAATACAATCCTGCACCAAGATCAAGTGCATTAGTGGATAAAACATTTCCGGTTAAAACATCATCTCCTGCATCAGCTAATTGAGCATCATATAAATTGATGTTGTATTGTAAGAATCCCGGTCTAACACCAAATCCTAAACGTAAAGAGTCGTTGATGTTGATGTGATAAGCATAATTCAAGTGCATGTTAATGCTTTGAACTAAACCAGATCGTTCTGACACCAAAGAAGCACCATATCCATGTTTACGTTCATTTTTATAAGATCCGTAAAAGTTAGCGTGTAAACTAGATGGCGATCCGCTAAATCCAGTCCATTGATTACGGTATCCTACATTGGCTCTATGAATATTATCACTTCCGGCTAATGCTGGATTATAATAATACTCGTTCAGAAGGTAGTTTGTAAAAACCAACTGCTGCTGCGACTTTGCTACTGGAGCAAAGAGCAGAATTAACGATATAACTATTAACTTTTTCATTCGTCGTTAGAGATAAGTACTAATATGGTTCCTTCATAAATTTCATCATCACTTATTTTGATGATGTAGAAATAAGTTCCTTCCGGAACCAGTTCTCCGCGATAAGTTCCATCCCATGGATCTGAATACCCTACGGATTGATATAATGTTTGTCCCCATCGGTTAAAGACAACTATTTCTGCATTTGGATTAAGGAACTGAATAAAGTTGAGTTTCCAAACGTCATTTTTACCGTCACCATTTGGAGAAATCGCATTTGGAATGAGTTTGTCAATCTCTGTAGTTACTGTATTGATGGTAATTTGGGTAGAAGTACTGTCAACACATCCTAGCTCACCATAAGCCCATTGAGTAACTGTATAAGTTCCGTTCGCAAAATAGGTGGTTGATGGATCCTGGTTTTCGGATGTCTCTCCGTTTCCAAAATCCCAGGCCCAGCTGGTTGAGTGTAAGGAAGTGTCAATGAAAGTAAATTCCGCTCCAATGTTCTGCCCGTTAGATGTGTTATAATAAAATCCTGCTTCGGGACGTGGAGGGATGTTTACTATTTGAACAATGGTATCTGAACATCCATTTTCAGTTTCAACAATGTGCGTGATGAAAAAGTCTCCTTCACCAATAAATAGTTGAGATGGATTTTCAACAGCTTGACTTCCTACCCCTCCAAAGTCATAGAACCAATAATTAATTAGGTCGGATGAAGTGGTAGATTCGTCTGTAAAGTCAATAATTACTTGGTCGTTATCGCAAGAAGCTTCCCAACTAAAGTCCGCTGTTGGAATTTCAAATACGTTAACCACTTGTTCAACAGTGTCAGAACATCCAGCATCTGAGGTAACGATTAACTGCACAATTTGACTGCCAAAAGTGGAGAAATTGTGATTTGGATTTTGAGAAGTACTACTGTTTCCATCACCAAAATCCCAGTCCCATGAATTAATAAATCCAAATCCATTTAGTGAGAAATCTGTGAAGTTCGTTTCCTCATTCATACACACTTCATTAAAGTTGAAGTTAGCAAATGGAGGAGCCACAAAAGTGATTTGTACCTGATCGGTCTCAGCGGTACACGTTCCGTTGGCAGTAGAGGTCAAAGTTAGAATTGCCGTTCCTGCAGTAACTTCAGCGGCAGAAGGTGTATAGGTTGCAGATAAGTCAGTATCATCTGGAGAATAAGTTCCTGTTCCACCACTCCATATTCCTGAGGTAGTTGGTCCGGAAACAGTTCCAGATAAATCTACAACCGGATTATTATTACAAGCAATTAAATCTCCACCTGCATATACCACCGGAGAAGGTGTGAAGGTGACAATAATACTGTCAATAGCTGGGTTACAACTACCGTTTCCGGTACTCTCCAAATAAATAATAATTTCTCCCGATGCAATATCGGTTGGGGTAGGAGTATAGTCACAACTCAAACTTAAGTTGTCCGGACTAAAAGCTCCATTTCCTGAGGTGGTCCACTTTCCGGTAGATGATCCTCCAAAAACGGTTCCTGAAAGACTAAAACCGGCATTGTTTTCACAAACATAAATAGAATCTGTTCCCGCATCAACAACCGGAGCAGGTGTAATGGTGACCACCATCGTATCCGTTTCTGTATTACAACTGGTAACTCCGTCAGAGGTTAAAACTAATGTTACTGTTCCTGCTGTTGTATCCGCATCGGAAGGAACGTAAGTTGCATCTAGGGTATTTGCATCTGGAGTAAAAGTTCCTGATCCTAAAGTTGACCAAACTCCTGTACTCAATCCTCCAATAACAGAACCACTTAGGTCAACATCTGCATTATTTGCACAAACCGTTTGATCTGCTCCTGCATTTACAATAGGAGAAGGAGTTACATATAGTGTAATGGTATCTTTTTGCACTGGACATGGGCCGGTTGATGTAATAATCAATTCAATGGGATCAATCAAAGTATCCAAATCAGAAGGGATATAAGTATTCGTCAAAACGTCAAGTCCAAATTCCCAGGTACCAAATCCGGTTCCACCCCAAACTCCGGTAACTGACCCTCCTCCAACAAGACCATTAATTGGATAAGGGACATTGGCACAGACGGTATCAATACTTGGTCCGGCATCTACAAATGGATAGGAAGCAAATTCAGATAAATAAGCATAGGAAGCATCATTCCCATCTTCTCCGTGTAAAACACCCAATCCAAAAATATCTCCAGAGTTAGTAACGATATTATAAGAGTCAACCGGAATATCTGCTGTATTGTAATAAATTAAGGCTGCAACAAATTCTCCTGATGTACCTGGAACTACCGTAAAGTCAGAAGGATCGATCAATGCAGCACTTCCATTTAATAAAAAGTCATCTTCAAACCCTGCACGAGTGTATAAGAGAAGTCCTAATGAATCGCTTGTTGACCGAGTAAATGTTTGCTCGTATTTACCAGAGCAGAATAATCCTGGAACCTGAGCTCCGGCCAAATTACATCCAAAACCAGAAGAGTGAAGCATGTAAACTGGCTTTGAACATTGAATAAAGTTAAAAGTGTCTAACAAGGCATATTCATACGTTTCCCCCCAATTAATAAGAGTAGAGGTTGTTGTTGTTCCATCTTCAATGGTGATGCCAGTACCATTTTGAGTGGCTAGAATTGTAATTCGATCTCCTACTTTTCCTCTGTGGATAATGTAGTCGTTACCTAAATAATCGGTTGGGGTAATTTGATCTCCGTAAGTAGAGGTACATGAAGCATTATTCAAAGCTCCTTGAAAAACAGTTACAGAAATAGGATTATCCGAAGAAATGATGGAGCCGGATAAAGATGTGGCAGCGGTAATATTCATATCTCTACCACTGTAGGTTTCTCCTTCTTGTAATAAAACACTAAAGGTACTTCCAACTGTATGACCTACAATATCAGTTCTGGGTGTGATTAGAACTGTTGTATTATCTTCGGTAGCAACAACTTCAAAACTGCTAAAAGTAGCTACTGGTGCAACAGTCGTATTATCCCAATTCTCCTGAAAAGGGGTGTAGAAGTTGGTTCCAATTGCTTTATTACCTTTTAATGAAAAAGCATCTTTACTTGTTGGTGCGAGCACTTCATAAAAAGCTGTAATGAGCTCGTCCGATTCAATTTTTAATCCAGTATTCCCAACAATATCCGCTCCGGCACTTTCAATATCTGCTAGGAAAGGAGTCAAATTCACGATTGATTCACTATTAGCAGGTAAAACCACATTAATAGGAGTAAAAGCGCCATTTGCTGGTTGAGATATGGTTACACTGGCGGCATTGGCATAAGACATCAATCTCAAATTAATTGGATTGTCACCTTCGGCCGAAGAAACCTCGGGTGCTGCAAACCAAAAAAGAGTATCCTGTTGCGCCAATGCGGAGCGATCAAATGTAAATGTCGCAAATGAAAGAAGAAGCGGGAGAAATCCCGAAAATCCAATTTTCAATATGATTTGCTTCATAGAAGTTTTCACAGTTTAGTTTCATTCCACTGCAAAGAAAGTAGTTCTTTCATGTTTACAGTGTTTTTTTTAGTTTCCTGTAAGATTAGGATGCAGATTCCGTTTTTGGATTCCAAGCTATTAACTCTGTTTACGTATATGTTGGGCATGTTGGTTGGTGAAAGGGTAGATGGAAAGACACCATAAGCCGTTTCCGACGAGTACTCATAAGCAGTCTCACCGCAACGATCATATGCAATTGTGTCGCCAATCACCATTGTTGCATATGAATAACTGATACTAAAAGCCAGCAAGAAAAGTAGCAGTTTCTTCATCCTAACTCTCTTTAATTCCGAGTTTGAGTAAGCGAAATTATTGATATTATTATTGTAAAACAAGCTTTTAGCATATAATTTAGCTGTTTTGACAAACGACTAATGCCTTTTTTATAAAGATTAACCGCTTGGATAATACGACCAAAAGTGTTTCGCTCTTGTTTTGTAGTCTCTAATTAAACGGTAAAAAGGAGTTAAAAGATACAGTTAGCCATTCCTGATTACCACTAAAATTGGTTTTCAGAATTAAATAAAATTTATTAGCTTATCCGTTTTTACTTCAATTCAGACTGAAATAATTCAAGTATTCTTCGGTACTCCTCGGTCCAACTACTGGTTTCTTTAAAACCATGAGGTTCAATTGGAAATCCAATCAAATCCCAATTTGTTTTTCCCAGCTCAATGAATCGTTGACTAAGTCGAACAACATCCTGATATTGAACATTATCATCTTCAATTCCGTGAAGCATAACCAATTTATCCTGTAGGTTTTCAGCAAAGTAAATAGGTGAACTTTTTCGGAAAGCATTAGGATCAGTTTCAGGTGTATTGAGAATATTGGAAGTGTATTCATGATTGTAATGAGCCCAGTCTGTCACCGATCGTAATGCTGCACCGCATTTAAATTTACCTGGCTCAGTTAATAAAGCCATTAGTGTAATGAATCCTCCATACGATCCACCGTACATCCCTATTCGATCTTCATCAATTCCTTCTTCAGCAATCAAGAATTGACGACCGTCCATTTGATCACCTAGATCCATTCCACCCATAAAACGGTATATGGCCGTTCGCCAATCGCGTCCATAACCTTTACTGGCACGGTAATCAATATCTAAAACAGTATAACCCATATCGCAAAGCATGTTATTGAACATATATTCACGATAGTAGCCGCTCCACCAGTTATGTGCATTTTGCAAATAACCAGCTCCATGGACAAAAATTACGGCAGCTTTATTTTTGACTTCCTTTTCGGGACGATATATTCGAGCGTGAACATCTTTACCATCAGTAGCTTTAAAGGTGATAACCTCAACATCTCTCCAAGGATACTTTTTAAATTGATCTGTAGTAGAGGAAGTGATTTGTGTCATTTCAGCATTTTCCTTTAATGGAGCATGATAAAGTTCCCAGGGTTTGTTTTTATAGGAGTAAAGTACGGCTAATGATTTTTCATCTGGAGATATATATACTTCATGGTTTCCGTCGGCAGTTAAAACTGGAATCAATTTTCCAGATTTTAATGGAAGGATATAGAAATCGCGATTTCCTGGGTGTGTTTTGTTTCCGGTAATATAAAACTGGCTGTGATCGTTTGATAATCTAACTTCATAAACTTCCCACTGTCCCTCAGTGAGGGCTTTACGTTTTTTACTTTTTAAGTGGTAGGTGTATAAATGAGAATAGCCACTTTCTTCAGATTGGAAATAAACATTTTCATCATCAATCCATCCGGCATTTCCTTTAACCATGTTCCATCCGGATATTCCAGGGCCACCTATCCAGGCTTCGTCATGTTGGTGTTCAATCTCCACCAATTGATAGCTTTCCATGTCAACATAAGCCATCCACCGATCTTTGTTGTCATAAGATTTTACTTCAATAAAGAGTTTGTTTCCTTTTTCGTTAAATCCATGAGAAAGAACAATAACATTTTTAGGGGACTCATATTCTTCCTTAAAATCAGTTTCATAATCCTTAAAAAACAAAGGTCTTTTCTTAATACCACTTAAAGTACTAAAGTCAATAGCAAAGGAAGTATCGTTTTTAAAATCCCAAATGAAAAACTCATGAATAGGATCGTCTTTTCCCACTTTTGCTCTAGCTGTGATAGATCGTGATGCACCACTTTGGGTGAGGTAAGATTCGATATGGGTTAAAGAATTGTTTGGGTACTCATCTAATCGAAAGGCACAATAGTTTAAGGAATTATTTACTTCTGTCCAGGCAATATTTCGTTCATTTAAATAGAAAGGGGAGAGATGCTGTTTACGATGAGCTAAACGAAATGCTTTTTGAGCACTGTCTCTCTTATGTTCTAGCTGAATAATTTCAAAGAGTTCAAATTGTTGTTGTTCTAAATAGTTTTTGTCTGAACTCTCATAAGGAGCACTTCCTTCTACAAAATTTGTGATTTGAAAAAGCTGAAAAGGATTAACTGAAAAGAAAAAGATGTTTTTATCGATAGAGATTAAGACAGAGTTTTGGTTGAGAACCTTGAACAACTTAAAATTACCAAAGTGCCGAAATACCTCTTCTTTTTTTCCATCTGTGATTTGGAAGATGCTGTTTCCCTTTTGTAGCCATCCACCATTTGAATCAGGATTTTTTTCATAACCATCCACTTCTAAAGTCTGCGTTTCTTCTGCTTTAAGTTGATTGTATTCTCCGCTTTTCAGTGAAAATGAAAAATATGGTGCTACCGTTTCATTTTGTTGCTGCCATCTGAAATAAATTTCATCACTTTTGTGATTCCAATGCACATTAGTGGGAGCATGACCTATGAAGTCTTCCCCTGCCATGATTTCGGAGAGAATAAGATCTGATTTTTGACAAAAGATTGGGCCACTTAATAAAATGGCCAATAAATAAAGGCTGATTTTTTTCATATGCTGTTAGACTTGAACGCCCATGATGCAAATATCATCAACTTGTTCGAGATTTCTTTTCCAATCATAAAAAGCTTTTTGTAACTCTTGTTTTTGATCGGACAGATTGTGGTCCTGTAGGTTCAAAATCAAACCTTTTAAGGTCTTGTATTTGAATTTTTTCCCTTTTACCCCTCCAAATTGGTCGGCGTATCCATCACTGGTCATATAAATACGATCACCGATATTTAAAAGACATTGATGATTTACAAAAGGAACTCGATTTTCAAAATAACCAATAGGTTGTTTACTTCCTTTAATCTCAAAAAGTTTATAGTCGTTCAGTAGAATGTTCGGAGTTAGTTTTTCACCATTAACTATAAGGTCATCTTGTGTTGCTTTACGAACAATCCAAACGGGATTATGAGCTCCGGAAAAGTCAAATTCAACGGTGGAACCTTCTGTATAATTTAACGAACATAGCGCAATGTCCATTCCATCTTTAATCAAATGGTCCGATTCGGAGTCGGTAAATGCATCCAGGACAATATCATTCGTTTTTTCAAGAATTTTATGGGCTTCACTCAGTCCATGTTCTCTTACGCAGCTGTTTAGTGCTCTGGTTCCAACAAGTGATACCATTGCGCCAGGAACACCGTGCCCGGTACAATCAGCAACGGCAAAATGGATCTTCTTTGGGTTCTTTGGTGCCTGCGTTACCCAATAAAAATCGCCACTTACAATGTCCTTTGGTTTGTAAAGAATGAAATGATCATCAAAGAGGTTTTTGATGGATTCATTACTAGGTAAAATAGAATGTTGAATTCGTCTGGAATAAAAGATAGAATCGGTAATCTCAGTATTTTTGAGAGTTAGCTCAACTTTTTGTAGCTCCAGTTCTTCTTTTTGTGATCGAATTTCTGCTGTACGCGTTCGGATAATAGATTCAAGTTCTTTTTTCTTTTTACGTAAGTTTCGAGTACGAAGACGCATGGTTAACAAATAAACAATGAGTCCAAGTACTAATACCAGAATACGGAAGGGCCAGGTATCCCAAAAGGGTTTTTCAATGATAAAATCAAAACTGACATAATTGTCCGAGAAAACACCGTGCTCATCGGAAGCTTTCATTTTAAATTGATAGTTTCCGGCTTCTAAATTGGTGTAAGAGACATAATTTTTAGAAGTGGAGGAGGACCAATCATAATCAAAACCTTCTAATTTCCATTGGTATTTTACTTTGTTTGGAGAGATGAAGTTGAGGCCAATAAAATCAAAGGATAAGTTGTTTTGATTGTATGGTAAAATCAAGTTATTGGGAAGGTTGAAGACACCACTAACATCCGTGCACCACTCGGACTCTTCCCAATTCACCATTTTTCCATTTACTTTAATGGATTGAATAAAGCCAATGGATGCCTTTCCTTCATCAAAAGAGCTAACATCTGCAGCATTAAGGCAAAAAAGGCCATTGACGGTTCCAAACCACAAGTTTTCTTTATAATCACGAAAGGCTGCATTATGGTTGTTTTGTAAACCTAAAAATCCTCTTTCCGTTCCGTATGAGTGAATAGTGTAAATAGTATCATTAGTCATATTAATCAAATCCAAACCTTTCTCATGACCTACCCAAATTCTGTTTTGATGAATTAAGATTGAAAAAATATAGTTTGAACTAAGACCATTTAAACGGCTTATTCCATCCAATTCTAAATAATGAGTCTTTGAATTAAACTGCCCGTGAAAAATTCCGTTACCGTTTGTTCCTATCCACAAATTATCTAAATCGTCAATAGCCAATGAAATCACCTCCGAAACTTCATCGGGTAAAATGGGGTTTACAAATTTCCCATTTTCATGCACGGTTAATGATCCATCAATAAAGGCAATCCACACATTTCCTTTTTGGTCACATTTTATACTAGAAACTTCATTTCCTGCTAAGCCCTCCTTGTTTGCCAGGAAGGAAATATTGGTAGCATTACCAATCGAATCTAAAGTCAAAATTCCTAAACCATTTTGTGTTCCAATCCAAATGGTGTTATCTGTTCGTAAAATGGTGGTAATGGATTCGTTTAGCAGGCCTTCTTCTTTTCCGAATAGCTCAATGTTTTTCCCTTTTTGCCTAAATAAACCTTCTTCCGATCCATACCAAAGTTCTCCGTGCTTATCTTTATAAATAACGTGAATTTGATGATTATCAGATATAAATGGGAGTTGAATTTCATCCAGCTTTTCAATCTTTTGATTTTTAAAAGAAATTCGGTTGATTCCTTCATTGGTTCCTATCAATAAATTGGATAATGTGTCTTCATTAATGGCGTAAACCTGACTACTATTTAAGCCATCATTCTCGGTGTAAGAGATAAAATCCTGATGATTGAAGCGTAGAATTCCACCAAAGTAAGTTCCTACCCAAATGTTATCAAAATCATCATTTTGGACACACCTAATTCGGTTATTGGTTAGACCGTTATCACTGTCTATGTTAACAAAGTCTTTTCCATCAAAAATGCTTAGTCCCTGATTTGTGCCAATCCAAAGATTACCATAAGCATCTTCACAAATTGATCGAACTCGCTCACTAATCAAACCATCTGCAATAGTCCATTGTTGAAACTGTTCTCCATCCCAGTAATTTAAACCGTTCTCTGTTCCAATCCAAAGTCGATTTTTACTATCTACAAATAAACATAGAATAAGATCTGCGTTTAGACCGTCCTCCTGATGAAAAACATGAATTTCTTCCTTTTCATATTTGACCAGTCCCCGATCGGTTCCAATCCACATTATGTCTCCCTGACTTTGGAGGGATCGAACTTTTTTGTCCGGTAAACTAAAATTGACTTTTAATTTTCCTGAAATACCTTTTTCATCAGGATCAATGATTGAAATTCCACGATTGGTTCCTACCCAAATATTTTTGTCCTGATCCTGGCTGATCGACCGAATAAAGTTGTCCGAGATACCATCTTTTTCAGCGGTTAAACTGACAAATTGCTGTCCATCATAATACGAGATTCCTTCTGTAGTACCAAACCATAAAACACCCTGCTCATCTTCAAAAATGGTTCGGACCATTTCCGAAGCAAGTCCATTTTGACGGTTAAAGGCATGAAAACGATTTCCATCAAACTTACATACTCCTCCACCTTCAGTACCTATCCATAAAAATCCTGATTGGTCCTGATGAATATGGTACACACCCGAACGTGGAAGTCCCTCCGGTAGGGAGTAGGACTTGAAATGAAATTTTTGTCCAAAGGTTAAATGAACAAAAAGAAAGAGTATGAATGCAACAGCAAATTTCATGGGCTAGAAACAAAGATAATTTTTTTGCTTTTACTTAATTGTCTAGGGTTCCGAAGTTTAAGTTTTGCCTCAGGGGAAATTGAATGAAAAAAAATAAAAATAAAAGATTGAAAAAAGCGTTGTTTAATTATGCGTGCATAATAATTTTTATTATCTTTGATATAAATGTAATGAATTTGTTTCGGATAATCCAGAGGCAATGATTACAGAGGATTGATTTAGAGTAGAGGAGTACACTTCAAAAACAGAAAACCAAAGCAAAAACATGAACAGAGAGCAACTATTTGAGTTTCATATCCGAAACAATTGGTTCAAAATTTCCAGGTATTACAATCAAATTGCCTCACAGTACGATATGTCTTTTTCCTGGGGATTTATTTTGCTCAATGTAGAGAAGGAGGGAACTCCTAGTACTGCGTTAGGACCAAAAATGGGAATGGAACCAACCAGTTTATCCCGAACCCTTAAAAATATGGAAGATAAAGGATTGATCTTTCGTAAACAGGATGATAAGGATAAACGAAAGTCGTTGGTGTTCTTAACAAAAGAGGGAATTGAGGCACGTAAAAGTGCCAGAGATGTTGTTTTAGGGTTTAATGAGCAATTGTACAATCAACTCCCTAAAACCAAGGTTAAAGCCTTCTTTGATGTAATGGAGCGCCTTGATGGAATTTTAAATGGACTTTTAGAAGAACAAAAATAACTCTCCTGTGCTGAGCTTAAGGAGGATAAACAGAATTAGATGAATAGAAAGATCAAAAAGGTATCGGTATTAGGATCCGGAGTTATGGGATCGGCTATTGCATGTCACCTGGCAAATATTGGGTGTGAAGTGTTATTGCTGGATATGGTTCCGAGAGAGCTTTCAGAAAAAGAAGCTGCTAAAGGATTGACGATGGAGGATAAGATTGTTAGAAACCGTTTGGTAAATGACTTTTTGAAAGCATCTCTTAAGTCAAAGCCCTCTCCAATTTACAAACAGGAATTTGCTTCGCGCATTACAACTGGGAATTTTGATGATGATTTTGAGAAAATTTCAGAATCAGATTGGATTATAGAGGTGGTTGTCGAACGACTTGACATTAAGCAAATCATTTTAGAGAAAGTAGATCGGTTCAGAAAACCTGGAACCCTTGTTTCTACCAATACATCCGGAATTCCAATTCACATGATGTTGGAAGGGAGATCGGAAGATTTTCAAAAGCACTTTTGTGGAACGCACTTTTTCAATCCACCGCGATATCTAAGACTTTTGGAGATAATTCCATCCCCTAAAACTGATCCGGGAATTATTGATTTCTTCATGCACTATGGAGCAAGATTCTTAGGGAAGAAAACAGTTTTATGTAAAGATACTCCGGCTTTTATTGCCAATCGAATTGGAGTTTATTCCATCATGTCACTCTTTCATGTTGTTGAAGAAATGGATTTGACTATTGAGGAAGTGGATAAGTTAACCGGCCCAGTTCTGGGACGACCAAAATCAGCTACATTCAGAACTTGTGATGTAGTTGGATTAGACACTTTAGTGCATGTGGCTAACGGTTTAACTGAAAATTGCCCCGATGATGAGGAAAGAGAGCAGTTTAAACTGCCTTCTTATGTCTCAGGAATGTTGGAAAATGGCTGGTTAGGATCAAAGTCCAAACAGGGATTCTATAAAAAAGTAGTTAATGATGGTAAAAAAGAAATTTTATCACTTGACTTGAAAACATTGGAATATCGACCAAAGCAAAAGGCTAATTTTCCAATTTTAGCTCAAACTAAAGAGGTTGATGATTTACGTGAGCGCACTAAAATGCTATTTTATGCTCAGGATAAAGCAGGAGAATTCTTCAAAAAGTGCTTCTCCGGACTCTTTTCGTATGTCTCGCATCGAATTCCTGAAATTTCAGATGAAATATACAAATTGGATGATGCCTTAAAAGCTGGTTTCGGATGGGAATTAGGTCCGTTTGAAAGCTGGGATGCTGTTGGTATTGAAAAAGCCATTGAAATAATGGCAGCTCATGGTAAACAACCAGCTGAGTGGGTAAATAAAATGCTGGCTGCTGGAATTACTTCTTTTTATAAAGTGGAGAATGGAGCAAAAATGTTCTACGACTTAGCATCTGAAACCTATAAGGTTGTTCCAGGAACCGAAGAACTATTGTTCTTAGATAACTTGAGAGATTCTAATACTGTTTGGAAAAATAATGATTGTCATATTATTGACTTAGGAGACGGAATTTTGAATCTGGAGTTCCATACTAAAATGAACACTATAGGTGGTGGAGTTTTACAAGGAATTCAAAAGGGAATTGATTTGGCAGAGCAGGAATACAAAGGGTTAGTTATTTCTAATACGGGACAAAATTTCTCTGCAGGTGCCAATGTTGGTCTCATTTTTATGATGGCGGTCGAGCAGGAGTATGACGAGTTAAACTTTGCCATCAAACAATTCCAGGATACCATGATGCGAATTCGATATTCGTCTTGTCCGGTAGTGGTGGCGCCACATAATATGGCTTTAGGAGGAGGATGTGAGATGTCGATGCATGCCGATAAAGTGGTGGCTCATGCTGAACTGTATATGGGACTAGTTGAGTTTGGTGTAGGCTTGATTCCTGGAGGAGGCGGAACCAAGGAGTTTGCTAAGCGATTGTCAGATGGTTTAAAACCAGGAGACGTTCGTATTAATCGATTCCGTGATAGTTTCTTAACCATCGGGCAAGCAAAAGTATCCATGTCAGCTTATGAAGCATTTGATTTGGGATATCTCCGCAAAGGGATAGATGAAATTGTTGTAGATAGAGATTATCAATTGACAAGAGCAAAAGAAGCTTGCCTATCTCTTTATAATTCAGGGTATACACAGCCCCCAAAAGAAAGAAACATTACCGTTTTAGGGCAAGAAGGTTTAGGAATTGTCTATGTAGGAGCAGATACCATGGAACATGGGAAATACATTTCCGAACATGATGCCTATATCTCCGAAAAATTGGGATATGTTTTGGCTGGAGGAGATTTGTCTGAACTGACACAAGTGGACGAACAATATTTGCTGGATTTGGAGCGAAAAGCCTTTTTAGACTTATGTACTAAGAAGAAGACATTAGAACGAATTCAGTCTATAGTAACGAAAGGTAAAATTTTAAGAAATTAATTATGAAAACAGCATACATCGTAAAGGCCTATCGAACTGCGGTGGGAAAAGCCAAAAAAGGAGGATTCAGATTCTCTCGTCCTGATGATTTGGCGGCAGATGTGATAAAGAAAATCATGAACGAGGTTCCTGAATTGGATTCGGACTTAATTGATGATGTT
>JAKSBJ010000038.1 GCA_022361195.1 Flavobacteriales bacterium | reverse complement strand
CCTCCTATATTTTAGGAGATGGTATAAAAAAACAATTGTCAAGTACCATTTATCACTACAAAACAGAAGATGACTACGACCCAAATAAAGTAAACAAGTTAACTAATCAGGTGAGCTGTTTAACAGATGATCAAGGTAGTACGGAAGAAGTCACACTTGGTAGAAATGAAGAAATATTTTTTGTGCTCAATGAGAATAGTTCTTTGAACCATGAGTTGGGCTTAGATGTTAATTTCGAAGTTGCTCCTCCAGCCTTTGCAATCATACCTATTCCGCATGGAAGTTATTCTGAAATGTCCATGAAGACTGCTGTTGGGCATAAGATCATAAGAAAATCAGGTGTCTTGGATCATGTGGAGGTGTGGGATGGGCAATCAAGAGTTGTGACTAAGAATAGATACTTTGATTTGGAAACAGGTAGCCCTATTGTTACGGAGGTAATCAATGAGCATGAAGACCCTGTAGTATCATTCAATTATCCTGGAAATTGGAGTTATGATCATTTAGGTGGAGCCTATCAAAATGTGTTGGCTGAGTTTAGCAAATACACAATGCCAACTTCAAGTTTTGCCAACATGTCTGGGAATGATATGGTGTTTACGGGAATTAATGTAGAAGATTATTTTGTAGAGGGAGATGAGGTGTTTATTGAAGGTTCATCTTTTGCAAGCCTCCTGGCTCATGTCATAGAAGTAGATGATGTTGCGAATAGTATTTTATGTGTAGAGAAGGATGGTGACTTAATTTCATCTGCCTTAACTGATATTACTAAAGTGACCATTGTTAATTCTGGTCGCAAGAATATGCAATCGGTTTCAACGGGTGGAATTGTCTCTTTGGGCGAAATACCCTTCAAGAACATTTTGCCACCTATGTTCAATGTCTTTAACCAACTCGCTTATGATGGTTCTTCTATGTCTGGAAATATTCAGTTGTGTGATGGGACAGATTTGGGACCAGAAAACACCTATACCTTTACTATAAGGTCCAATGTTATTAATATAACCGTCAATGCGTCCGGAGAAACATGCAGAGATGCAAAGATTAGTTGTACCGATTGTGGGGATACAAGAGGGTTCATGACCAATGCACAGGACGTTACCATTACTTCTTTTGATCCGCTTACTAATCAAGTCACTTATACGATCATTGATCAGTATGGAGTATCTCATGAAAAAAATGGAATTCTAAGTGATGAAAATGGTTGTGTTGAAAGCTGTTTTAAGGGAGTACTTCAAGCCTCTGCAGTAGAGTTTACCGATGACTGGAGCATTAACTGTTTGGCCAATTCTTGTGGTTTTACCGAAGCTGACGCCGTAGATCCTTATACTATTGGGTTAAGGGGAAGTTGGAGACCTTTCAAATCGTATGCTTATGTAACGGACCGAGAAAACAATGGAGACATTCGTGAGGATGGTTTATTTGAAGACTTTGCTTTTTACGATTGGAATGATCCTGCAAGTGTTGATGATAAATGGCGCAATGCTAGTGAAATTACCAAGTATTCACCTTATGGTTTTGAGGTTGAAAATGTAAATGCAATAGGAAATTATTCTGCTGCGATTTACGGCTATGGAGGTTCCCTACCAATTGCTGTTGCACAAAATGCCCGATACAATGAGGCTCTTTATGACGGATTTGAAGATTACTCCATGCTAATTAATGATGGTTGCGAAGTAGAAGAACATCATTGGACAGTTCCGGCGGTAGGAAATATTACGGATGAAGAAGCTCATACAGGGAATTATTCCTTTAAACAAACCAGTGGAACTACGAGTACAATCATTTCGCTTTCAAATCCGGATTGTGCAGGAGACAATACTTCCGAAACATCGGGGCAAATCGTATTGGAAGATTGCGGTTGTAACGGTCAGTTTAATCCATACAATGGTTCAGGAGATTCGGTTCTCTATTACGTTAGTGCTTGGGTCAAACAATCTGGAGTGACCGCTCCGGTTATTGGAAGCTATGACAATGCCAATTTGCAAATAAAGGTAGATGCCAACACCTATTCAATTTTACCAACAGATGTCATTATTGAAGGTTGGCAAAAACTAGAAGGTTATGTACCAATTGTGTCAGGAGCTTCTTCAGTTACCATTTACTTCAACAACAGTTATGAGGTCCCGGCCGATGTTTATTTCGATGATTTCAGAATTCATCCGGCCAATGCCAATATGGGAGCATTTGTTTATGACCCAGGAAATCTTCAATCCACAGCTCAGTTGGATGCCAACAATTTTGCCACATTCTTTATCTATGATGATGAAGGCAAATTATATCAGAAAAAAGTTGAAACAAGAGAAGGAATCAAGACCATTCAGGTGGGAAGATCAGCACAAATAATTGAATAAAAATGAAATTAGTTATTGTATTAATAGCGGTGTTGATTTCAGGATCATTGACCGCCCAAGAAGATATTAAAGCGTTTTTTACTAAAGTGAATTCCACTTATCTCGAAAGTGATTTTGATATCACTTACACGGCTCTGGCTTATTCGCAGCCAGGACTTGGGGAAGAGTTAGGAAAGGGCCGTATTGCTCGAATCAATCATGGCTATTATGTCCAGTTTGGAATGAGTGAGATTGTTTATTCAGAAAAAGGAATACTGTCTATCGATCATTATTCTAAGAGTGTTCGATACACAAAAACAACGAACAAACAAAAGCCAACGGAAGTCAATCAATTGGATTTTCTCAGTCAAATAAATTTGGCAGATACGGTCTTTCTTCTGAGTTCTAATAAAGGGATTAATGAATATCGTTTCAGCTATAAAAATAATGTTGTTAAATCAGTTGATATCATTATTAATCAGCATAGTTATTTCATTGAGAGGATGGTTTATCACTATCAACCCATGGACGATGATACGGAGAGCGATTTTTATCAGCTCGAACTAGATTATGCTAAACATGAAGTAAATACTAGCAATAATAAATTGACAGATTTTAATGAATATCTGTCTAAATCGAAAGAAGGATTCATCTATCTGCCAGATTCTGCTTATCAGGTAAACGTAATAAACTAAGTCAAATGCAAAGATCACTTTTTATACTACTCGTTTTTGCCGTTTCATTTGCTTATGGGCAAACAGAACGTTACATCAATTTTGTTGGAGGTAATCCTGCTTTAGGAGCAACTCCTATTTCTGGAGGAGATTTTGAAGTAACCGATCCTGAATACGGAGTCATGCTTTCCGGCTCGGCCTGGCAAAGTGAATATAGTAATGCAAATCTCGAAAATTGGGTCATCTTAAGACTCGAGGAACAGTCATTGGGAATTGCCGAATATACAGCTGGAAATGATTGGCAACTTACTGTTCAGTTTAATGTCGATTATTATGCTACCGATGGTACTATTACAACCGATACCGGGCTTGAGCTTGAAATTGGTTATGATCTAACAAGCAAGTATATCCCAGAGGCGGCAATAAAGTTAGATGGTGCTGCTCATAAGATTAGGATTTATGATGTTTTCATTGATGAGCCACATGCGAATTCACTCAGTGCCGCTGGCGTTTATCATGATATCGTTTTAGAGGGTATAATCCAGTTTGACCGCTATTATAATTTGGATCTCACAGCGACACCAACAGTTACTAAATCTCACTTATCCCTCGGTAGTAGTGATCATTCATTT
>JAKSBJ010000039.1 GCA_022361195.1 Flavobacteriales bacterium | reverse complement strand
GAAAGCATATTCTGAAACCTGATGGGCTAAAGAATTGTTGGTTTGAAAATCACCATATTCTCTTCGATTTTCTTCCGTTTCAGCAGAACTTTGATTCTTTATTTTATCCAATAAGTCGCTCGCGTCGGCTTGAGAACCAAAAAATGAATTGATGCCGCTATGTATTTTGATTTGTGCATTAGCATCCTCATACTTTAACAGCAATTGGCTGTTTTGTTGAAAGAAGTCAAGAACAGCGACCGTAATATGTGTCGAAAAACAAATCATTCAACTTTGTCCACAATTTTTGTAATTCCTTCAATATCATTTCCTGCTTTGACAACTTGAGAGTAGTGCAATCTCCATTGCAGGGCATTAGAAACAGTTAAGTGTCCTTGTTGTGGTGTTTCGTTTAATACTCTGTCGGCAATAGCATTTAAAGTAAACTCTTGTTCATCAGTAGGAATTTTCTTGTCGCGCAGATAAGCTACAATATCATCTTTAGTTGTGCCGGCTTTTAGCATTTTTCTTAATTGAGAAGTTGTCTCATAGTCTGCTGTTTTTTCTTTGTCAAGAAAGGTACAATCCTCAAAGCTTAATTTTGAAGTAGCCGTATCATCATCGTCCACTTTGTCATAAACAAAAATGAGCAGGTTATATCCTAAACCAAATATCTTCTGCTCAGCAGATGTAAAAGGGCAGGAAGATTGAGGTTTAACCTTTGACGTTACCTTAATGTCTGTTATTAGATGCTCTTCTGGGATGTCAATTCCTTTGGAAGAAGAACCTTTTTCATAGGTGTAACGATCTTTAAGATAACTGTGAAATTTCTTTTCAACATAAGTACCTATGGCTTTTCCATTGCTTTTGCGATAAAGTTCTTTGTTTTGAATCGTTGACTCAAGCTCACAAAATGCTTTTGCCGCTTTTTTCAATTTTTCTATGGTTAAGACTGGTTTCATTTTACGTCCAAATTCCATTTAGCCGAATCCAAAGATCGCCTTTTTTGTGAGGATTGACAATGTTTTTGAACAGGTGTTTTCAACGTGTTTTATACAGAATTTTTATTTCACGTATTTTAAAAATTCAACTCCTCCAATTTTATCATCTTTTAATACATCAAGAACAATTGTTCCATACTTTTTGTCCTCCAGCATGATGTTTTCTTTGAATTGCCATTCAGAATCAGCTTCGTTCGGATGATTAGGGTTTACAAAATAGACGTATGCCCGACTTTCTGTTTTGGCTTTAGTACATTGTGCCAGTGCTTGAATGATTTCCATTCTATCTGGAATTTGTTCCCGGGCAATTTTGACCAGCCAATCTGGATTATAGGTCTCCCATTTTTTCATGATCATTAAAGAGTTTGTTTAGACTGAGTCATAAGGAGAATTCACTTCTTTAATTTCTCTTAAACGCTTTATAAAAAAGCCTTTTTTATATTCCCAGCCGTATTCTATTACATCCTGCAATTTCAGATAAGTGAGGATCAAAGATGAATCATCATTTCCGTAAAACGAATGGCTGAGGTAGTTTTCAATGTACTCTTTGGAATTCAGTGGTAGTTGATTGAATTCATCAATCATAGAATTGAACAGCTTTTTAAGTCCCTCATTAAATTTGACAGGATACTCAAAGTCTATGGGGAGTTCAGGCTTTTCGTCTGTCAATAAACCGCCATACATATGTCTGAATCCATATCCGAAAAACCATTTTTCTCGTTCAATCAAGTCCTCACGAGCATAAAAATCCGGCAAACGCTCCCATTTTTTACCCCAAAAAAAATCAAAATCTCCTAAAAATTCCGTTTCATATCGTACTCTGGCAAAATCAAAATCGATCTTGTCTAATAAATACTCGAATTTTAGGATAAATTGCGACCAATCTACACCTCCATGTAGATTCTTGTAGGTCGTTCCAAAAGTACTTATGGGATTATCATAATAATAAGGACGCTCAATAGAATGGGTATTAAACATTTCGGCTCTGATCCATGGGTAATTATCATCGACTTTCATTTCATTAATAACCTTTTGGAATGATTCCATATCATTCAGCTTAATCATTCCATGTACGATTGAAATATGTCCCATTTAATGTATAATTAGCTCAGCCTTACTTCAAAACTTCTACTATTTTACTGAAAATTTCTTAAGTAATTTTATTGGTTTGATGTTGGTATACCTCAAGATTAATGGAGACTATTCATCATACACAGTTTTTACATCATATTCGATGTCGATTATTTTAAGTTTTAACCAGGTCCAGTCTTGATCTGCCAATTTCCATTGTGCTTCACACTCTACCGGAATTCTGATTCCATTTCTTTCTTCCGTTTTTAGAGCATTCACGGTCCATAGTTTAGGTTCATCATCCTTTATGTCCTTAAAACGCATTGCGGTAAAGCTTACAAACTCTCCGTCTTGTCCAAAATGAAAGATTCCAGAACCTTTAGTTTCCTTGTAACTCATAGTAGCTTTGGCCGATTGCTCATCAACTGATTCCCAGCTGATATAGGGACTCAATGCGGCAGAGGGAAACCAGACAATTTCCGCCAGGTATCTTTGTAAGGAGGCTTCATCAATTTTTGTACTGTTTTTGCCATTAGCAATTGGAATAAGCGACAGCATTTTTATAACCATTTCACCATCACCGTTTTCAAATTTATCGCGTCCAACAACCTCGATACCAGGCCCCATTTGCATATTGAGTTTCCAGTTAAAGGCTGGTGGTTGTATGGAGAAATACTGATCAGCTTTTGCTGTATTCCATGCCTTTTGGTCTTCCTTCATTTTGAGCTGTAAATCCTGAACTAATCGCACATTAGAAATAGACTCTTTCCCAACGATACCACTGTGTTTTAGCCATTTTTGAACAATTACTGGTAAGTTTGAAATTGCAGATTCGGTTACAATTTGTTGTGTTAAATTTTTTGAGTTTTCTAACAGCCGTTTTCTTTCCTGACTGACTTTGTGGTTAAATTGAAAAGTGGAATAAGCAATGATGGTTGCTCCAAGAATTATCACATTGGCTATTGTTCCAAATTTTGCGTCGAACCAAAAGTTGAAAATCAACCATTGAGATGTAAGTACAGCTGCTAGCCCAATTATCCACCAGTATTTGAAGTGAACAAGCATTGAGGCTATTGCCATTGCAAAAAGGACGAATGTCAGTAACCAAATTAATCCTAAAGCCCTTGAGATGGGCTGATTAATGGTATTAAATTCTGCAATTTCAAATGCTTTGAAAAATCCAAACAAATGAATGATTCCGTGAATTGAAATCAAGATGATTAAGGCTAGTCGCATGGTTTTATTTTTATAAAATCACTCTTCAAATATGATAACGGTTTC
>JAKSBJ010000282.1 GCA_022361195.1 Flavobacteriales bacterium | reverse complement strand
TGCCAGCCGGAACAGGGACTTGCCGCCAGCCGGGCCTGAGGATTCAGAATCAGACTCAGATCCAGAAATCAGATCCCAGAACCAGAGTCCGGAACCGCCCGCTCCCCGGGGCCGCCGCCTGTCGACCGACTGGCAGCCGACGCAAGGGGATCAGGAATTCGCCCGATCAAAAGGATTACAGGATGCCGAAATCACCGACATCGCCGCCCGGTTCCGGGACTACTGGACCGCACAGCCCGGCGCGCGGGGCATCCGCACCGACTGGTCAGCCACCTGGCGCAACTGGATCCGGCGGGAACAGGACCCGCCCGCCCGACATCGCGGCACGGGGCGCAGCGGCCCGGCCAGCGGAAAACGGCACGGCGCCCCGGGCGATGCCGGTGGTGGCGGCGCACTTGATGCGACGCGGCGGCTTCTCGCTCAGCTTGGTCCGCAGCCGGGATCTGAGCCCGGCGGAACGGGCGCTGCCCGATCACCGGCAACGGGTGGGTCTGCACATCCGCAATTGCCGCCTGGACCAACACGACCGTCAGACGCTGATTGACCAGGCCTGTGCCCCCGCCGACCGGCGGCTGGTCATCGCCCATCTGGGCCGTCTGGCCAAACTGATCCGCGCCACCCGCGAAGATGCGGCGGACTGGGAAGGGCTGATCCGCGTCTTCACCGACAAGATCGCCGGTCATTACCCCGCCGCCGCCGTCACTGCCGTGCTGGAAGACTGGCCGGACCACAACCGCTTCTGGCCCGCCTGGTGCGACCTGAAATCCCGCCTGGACCGGGAAAGCCGGGTGCTGAACAGCCTGTGCCGGCAGTTGGGGGAGGGTTGATGGTGCGCTCCGGCTCTTTGTAGTGCGCTCACACATCCGTGTGAGCTTACGGCACCGGCCCGCTCCCCCACCCGACCACCCAGCGGGCCGGTGGAGTGGATTTGAGCGGTGCAGCGAACTAACGGACTTTCAGTCTGCTCAAACCTCTCCGGTCAATCGAGCGCCCATCCACCC
>JAKSBJ010000139.1 GCA_022361195.1 Flavobacteriales bacterium | reverse complement strand
CAGTTCGAGGTGGCCGAGGGCTCTTTTGCCAGTCCGCATCCATGGAAAGAGGCGTCCATCCTCGCATCCGCTTTCAAGCGCAACGTGCCAGTGTCGGTTCATCCCGGGATCGGATATGACATCATCACCAATCATCCGATGTTCCGGGGAAGTGTGGTGGGTCGCGCGGCCGAAATCGATTTCGGGTTGTTTTCCCAGGCGGTGGAAGGGCTTGATCAGGGTTGTGTCCTGTCTGTGGGATCGGCGATCATGGGACCCCAGGTTTTTGAAAAAAGCCTGAGCTGTGTGCACAATCTCCGCCGCCAGGAACAACGCGCCAATGTCAGCGAGCATTCCATCCATGTGGTCGATCTCCAGGACGGAGGCAACTGGGACTGGACCGAAGGGGAACCTCCGAAAACCAATCCGGCTTACTACCTCCGGTTCTGTAAAAGCTATGCACGCATGGGCGGACAGATGCATTATATCCAGTGCGACAACGCCGCCTTTATCCGGGAACTTTATCATTGTTTGAAATCGGCATGAAACCACCACGCATCCGTGAGATTCTTCGAGGCTACGAACGTTTACAGATCGCCATCGTGGGTGACTTTTGTCTCGACCGCTATTTGGATATTGATCCGACCCTGAGCGAAACCTCCATCGAAACCGGACTGGAAGTCTACAACGTCACACGCGTACGGACACAGGCCGGCGCTGCGGGAACGATCCTGAACAACCTGGTGGCACTGGGTATCCAGAACATCCATGTGCTGGGGTTTTGCGGCACGGACGGCGAAGGCTGGCTGCTCAAGAAAGCCCTTTCAAGGCTTCCCGGAGTCCACACCGACCATTTTATCGAAACCCCCGAACGTCAGACTTTCACTTATACCAAGCCCCTGGTCGTTCAGGAAAACCAGGCCCCAAGAGAATTAAACCGTCTGGACCAGAAAAACTGGACACCGACACCGGAATCGATTTCAAAGACCCTGGCCGCCAGTCTCCGCAAATTGGCCAAACAGGTGGATGCAATCATCGTGATGGATCAGGTGGATGTTGCCGAAACAGGGGTGATCACCCCCTACATCCTGGACTGCCTGGACAAGCTCCAGATGGAATACCCTTCCCTGTGCATGATGGCGGACAGTCGTCGCGGACTCGAACCTTATCCCTGGATGACCTTCAAGATGAATGCCGCGGAACTGGCCCAATGGATGAATTGCGGGACTCCCATGACGACGGAAGAAGTCAAGGAACGTTCCAAACATCTTTCCCAGACAACGGGCCACCCGGTGTTTGTGTCCATGGCCGAGCAAGGCATCGTCGGCGCCCAACCAGGCAGCCATGCCATCCATGAACCCGCCCTTCCGGTACAT
>JAKSBJ010000041.1 GCA_022361195.1 Flavobacteriales bacterium | reverse complement strand
CCCAGGGTCGCCAAGTTGCGATACGTCTTTCTGTCAAAAACATTCCGAAAGGCGGGCCAGCGCGGATCAATCGGGCGAAACGTCCAGATATCTCCCCATCTGTCGATCGACACAGGCGACCGAGTTGCCTTCAGAGACAATTGCCTTCTGGCTGGCTACGGTCAATTCATCGTAGGCTCACGAACCTCAATCAATGCAGACTGCATCATCACGGCAATGGAACATGTCGAAATCGGTTCCGATGTCATGCTTGCGCCCCGTGTCTACATTCTGGACGTTGATCACCGGTTTGATACCCGCAGCATCCCTATCCCCCAACAGGGTTACACCGTGTCTCCGGTAATAATCGGAGATGGTGCATGGATTGGGGCAGGAACGATTATCACCAAGGGTGTGCATATCGGCGAAGGTGCCATTATCGGCGCTAATAGCACAGTCACAAAAGACATACCGCCTTACTGTATTGCCGGAGGTGTTCCCGCCCGCATTCTGGGTGAACGCCCGGTATGAGTAGCCTAGCTCGTGCCATCGCGCTTTTTACCGGCTCGTCCTTCATCGGGACCCTAACCCAGATCGCCAAGGGAAAATTGTCGGCATTGATCCTTGGTGCGGACGGTGTCGGCATTCTCAATCAGCTGGTTAGCCTGTGGAGTCTTTTTTCCGTTGTCGCAGGCATGGGTTTCTACAATGGCATCGTCCGGCATTTGTCTCAGTCATGGAGCGCGGACGACAGAGATAATTTCTCCCGACAAGTATCGTCCTCCTTCATCTTTCTGTCTTTTACCTCTCTCATGCTAGCTGGCGCAGGGTGTATTTTCAGCGCTTATCTGTCCCACCTTATATTCGCTGACCATGGTGAACGGGCTGAACTAATCTGTTTGATCCTGCTGAGCTTACCCATATTTACGGCCGGGCAGATTTACCGCGCCATACTGAATGCAACCCGGTCGGTGAATCATCTGGTCCGTGCCCGAATTGCCGCTGATGTTTCCAGTGTCGTCGTCCTGGCGATACTGATCCTGTTGTGGGATCTGCGCGGCGCGGTCCTGAGTTATATCGGACTGCATCTTCTATTCCTGTCCTTCAGCATCTGGTTTGCCACTAAAGCCGTGCGCACCGATCTGATTTCTCCCCAGCCCGCAAAATTCGACTGGTCTCATATACGGAAGAACGCCGGGTATGGGCTGAATGGTCTGATCATGGTCGCGGCCGGTATTCTGACCACCCTATGCATTTCCCGCTGGATCATCGAAGAATTGGGGCCGGCGCAGAACGGTATTTTCTCCACGGCAATCAAAGTTGGAACTGTATATCTCGGCGCCCTCTCAGCAGCAGCTAGCGGGTATTATTTCCCCACACTGGTTGCCTCGAAAAACAACCAGGAACTTCATCACCACATCAATGATGCACTTTCACTATACTTCTATATCGTTCCACCTATTGCTGTCATCCTGATGACCGGTGGCGATATAATGATGATCATTCTGTTCAGTAATGAATTCATTCCGGCAGCTGCCCTTCTCCTTCTATTACTTCCCGGGGATCTTTTCCGAATAACAAGTGAAACTCTAAATCTACCCCTTATCGCGCAGAATAAACTTATACAATGCACTGTATTATACATTACTTGGGCATTATTATATATATTTATTTCATATATTATGATGCCACAATTTGGAATTATTGGAATTGCTTTTGCATATCTTATCTCACACATCATAAATTCTTTCCTTCATCTGACCATCGCTT
>JAKSBJ010000248.1 GCA_022361195.1 Flavobacteriales bacterium | reverse complement strand
TCCTGCGTAACTTTTGGAAAAAATTTCAAATTAGCAGGTGTTTTTTCCTTCCATTTGGTAAACTGTTCAGCAGGGAAAAGTCGATAAAAAGTAGCGTTTAATTCAATACTATTAAACTGAGAAGAATAATAAGCTAATTCATCTTTTGTTCCTCTGGGATAAAAACCTTTTAAGTCACTCTTATTCCATTTGGCACAACCGATAGAAAACTGAGCGTTTTCCTTACTTCCGTAGGTTGAAAGTACCCGTTCGTTTTCGGGATGATCAGCAGGTAAAGTAAAATCAACACTACTGGGATCGTCAACTTTTCCAAATTTCATGGCGTTCTTTTTTATTGAATGGATGAAGATAAAAATAAAAAAGCCGTTCCAGATAGCTCAGGAACGGCTCTTTTTTAATCGAGATTATATCGATTAATATTTAATGGCTTTAAGAATATCAATATTATCTTCAGCAGTAATAGTGATAGTATAAGTTCCAGCCTCAAATTCTTTCATAGAAAGTTGAACTTTTGTATTTGCTGTTCCTTCCAATACAACCTCTCCAAGAATGTTGATGATTGAATAGTTGAAAGATCCAGGATACGTAATGTTTAACTCATCTTCGGTTGGATTTGGATATACATTGGCTAATACCAAATCATCTTCCTCAATACTTAACTGAGTTCCTACTGTTGCAGAATCAACACGACTACAGTTGTTTCCATGCATTACTTCAACAACATATGTTCCGGAAGTTAAACCTGTTAAGTTTTGTGGATCATCAAAGTCACCCGTTCCATCATTATCCCAATCGTAAGTAATAGGGAAAATAGCAGAAGAAAGTGTCATGAAAACAGCTCCGTCTCCACCTACTAACTCATCATTAGTTGTTAAGCTAAAAGCTGGTGCTTCTTTCACAAAAATGTCAATTACAAAATCACAATCGTCATCGCTGTCAGAGCTAGCAGTATAGGTTACAGTTCCTGTAGAAGCTGCAAAGAAAGGGACATCATTTTCAATACCCGAATCCCATGTTACAGTTCCTCCATTAGTAGACTCAGCGCTAAGAACAATTTCTTCTGTTTCACAAACAGTATCCGAAGAAACTGTAGTTACTAGTCCATCACACAGTTCAGTAATAATTACAGTACCGTGTCCAGAGTTAACACCATCAGTGTTGGCTTGGTCAGTTCCAGAGTTGAAGGAACCTCCTCCTCCTCCGCCACCCCACTGGCCTCCACCACCGGTTGCTCCACCACCACTGTATCCTCCTCCGCCACCTCCGGCGCATCCATCAGCAGCACAGTGGCTTCCGCCACCACCACCAAAACCTCCTTCAAAGGTTCCGGCAGCTCCACCGTTTACGTAAGCTGCACCTCCGGTAGATCCTCCAAATCCATCATCACCGTCAGTTAGGAAACCTCCTCCGGCTCCACCACATTGACCGTTGGTACTAACGCTTCCTCCGTTTCCGCCAGTTCCTCCTGCTCCAGTTCCTCCTGATGCATTTAAACCAGCAGTTCCGTCTTCGGTAGTTACACCAGGTTCTCCGTTATGAACAACCCCACAACAAGATCCTGCACCACCGCCACCAGCTCCAGCAACGATTAAAGGAGTACCTGTAGCTTGGTCTACCACAAAGGTTCCACCGCCACCACCGTTTCCGCCAGCTGGTTGTTCACCTACTAAAATATCAAGTACTTGCCCCGGAGTTACAGCAAATGTTCCAATCATTTGCGCTCCAAGTCCACCAGTTCCGGCACTACCATCTCCTCCGGCAGCTCCGTTGGCTTCAATTTGAATGGAACTTACTCCAGCAGGAACCACATAAGTGTCAATTGATCCTGTGAAATTGTAAGTTACCTGAGCTGAAAGGTAGGTACCAATCAAGCCAAAAACTCCTACCAAAAGGAGCTTAAAGTAATTCATTTTCATAGTTTAATTTTTGTTTAGTTTAGAATAACACAAAGCCAAGATAAGGACAAAATCTGCCTGATGAAAATTTTTTCGGTAAAAAGACTTAGTTACAGCTCTTTAAAGGTTGTTGAAAATAGAGCTTTGATAGAAATAAAAAAGCCGCCCCGATACCTCGGAGCGGCTTTTTAAATCGAGATGATCTCAATTAGTATTTAATAGCTTTAACTACTTCCGTTTTTTGATCAGCAGTAACTTTGATTGTGTAAGTACCTGCTTCAAATTCCTTTAATGAAAGTTGAATTTTGTTGTTAGCAGTTCCTTCCAAAATAACCTCTCCAATTACGTTAATAACTGTGTAATTGAATGTTCCTTCATGAGCAATGTTTAACTCATCGTTTGTAGGATTTGGATAAATTGTAGTTTCAATAGCACCGTTCAAATCTTCGATTCCAACGTGAACTAACTGACAAGCTGATGTATCCATACATCCACCTAAGTCAACTGCAACAGCATAGTCACCATCAGTTGGAGGAGTAAATTCCTGACCTGTTGCTCCTGAAACTGGAGTTAAATCAGGGCACTCTAACCATTGGTAAGAAGCACCGTCTTGATTTGCAACAAGGCTTCCTGGAATGATTGAAATTGTTTCATCAACCTCAATTACGGTTACGTCAACTTCGTCAGTTGCCATACATCCAGTAGAATCAATTGTACCAGTTACAGTGTAAGTAGTTGTTCCTGAAGAAGGCATGAAGTTTTCTCCATTGTTAATTCCTCCATCCCAGCTCCAATCAGTAGCTGTTCCAGTAGCTGATAACATTGTTGAATCTCCTTCACAAACATCCTGGTCCATTCCGGCATCAACAGTAGGTAATGCAAATACAACAATATCAACTGAGAAAGGACAGTCACCTAAGTCATCAGAAGTAGCAGTATAAGTAGTTGTTCCTACAGATGGAGTAAATGCTTCTCCATCGGTAATTCCACCATCCCATGTTACTGTTCCACCAAGAGTTGATTCAGCAGTAAGTGTTACACTTTCTCCGTCACAAACACTATCAGCAGAAACGGTAGTAGTTAAGCCAGAACATAATTCAGTAATGATGATTTGTCCATCACCTGATTGAGTATCATTCGTAAAAGTAGTAGCTGTTAAAGTAGCATCGAAGTAAGAAGAACCTCCACCACCTCCAGTGGCCCAGTTTCCTCCTCCAGCTCCACCGCCGTACCAGCCGCCGCCGCCACCGCCGCCACCGCCGTTGCTAGAGTTTCCTCCAGCTCCGCCGATACCGAAGCATCCACCAGCACCTGCTGAACCAGCTCCTCCTCCACTATCATCACCATCTTCACCACAATCTCCACCAGTTCCTCCAGAGGCAATAACACCACCTCCACCAAGGCTTGGACCGTATCCGCCGCCGGCTCCTCCACCGTCACCGCCACCGCCACCTCCGCCACCAGGCGAACATGCGCAATCTCCGGAACATCCTCCATCACCACTATCTCCACCAGCTAAAGCAGTACCAGGCTGCCCTGCAAAACCAGCAGTTCCTGATGATAAACCTCCAAGACCTCCTGGAAATCCACCACCACCACCGTGTTGGTTTGAACAAGTAGGGCGACCTGCTCCTCCACCTCCACCGGCAACAATCATTCTCTCTGTCAATCCATAAGGGAAAATACGAACGTCAGAAGCTCCTCCACCTACTGCTCCATTTAATGAAGCACTACCAGTACCAGCAGCTCCTCCTCCATTATATCCATCAATTCCTCCAACATAAATTTCAAGAACTTGCCCAGGTGTTACGCCCATTTCAGCACTAACATATCCACCCAAACCTCCGTTTGAACTTCCATTATCAGCACCTTGTGCTCCCCAACATTCTACCTGAATAAGTGATACACCTGCAGGAACTGTATAGGTTTGAACAGCTCCAGTGTAATTGAAAGTTGTTTGTCCAATGGCCACGCCACCAAACAAAGCTAATGCAAGAACCCATAAGGTCCTTAACAGGCTTTTCTTTTTCATAGTTTATTAATAGTTTAAATTCAAACCGAAACTAATCATTTTATTTCTAAACATGTATACATACGACAAAGGTTTTTTCCTAGTAATTTTACATTTTAACTTCCTACCATTATTCCGTTAGATATTAGTTTTGTGGATACAGATGAAAATAATTTCTTTAAACATTGGCAAAAAGCAAAAAGTAAACTGGCGCGGCCAGGAAGTTGAAACTGGAATTTATAAAAAGCCCGTAGATAAACCTTTATTTCTGGGTAAAGAAGATGTTTTAGGAGATCATGTTGTTGATCGGAGATATCATGGAGGTTTGGCTAAAGCTTGTTATTTATATTCAGCCGATTGGTACCCCTATTGGCAGGAAAAATATCCCAAGCTAGAATGGAATTGGGGCATGTTTGGAGAAAATATTACACTTCAAGGACTAGATGAATCTCAATTACACATTGGAGATATTTATCAATTGGGAGATGCACTTGTGCGGGTTATGGCTGGCCGTCAACCTTGTTTTAAACTTGGAATACGTTTTAATGATCAGGCAATTTTAAAGCAGTTTATTGATTCACCTTATCCCGGAGTTTATTTAGCCGTTTTGGAAGAAGGAAAAGTAGATAAAACGGACGAAATGATGTTTGTAGAGCGACCAGAAGGTAGTGTTCCTTTATTAGCTGTTTACAAGGAGATTTTTAAATCAAACCCCAATTTGGATTTTGTCCGAGAAATACTCGATAGTCCATTTGTCCCTGAAAGAGAAAAGAATACCTTTAGGAAGAAGTTGAAATAGCTGGTTCACTAACAAACCTCATGAACTAAAAACCTAGTACTCCAACAAATTCAAGAGTTTTTCTTTAAATCG
>JAKSBJ010000292.1 GCA_022361195.1 Flavobacteriales bacterium | reverse complement strand
TGTTGGTTTTGAGATTTTCATGAACAGTTTTTGGTTCGTGGAAAGATAGCTAAAATAGTTTTGGAGTGGAGTGATTTGAGCTATCAAGGAAGAAGAAGGGGGCAATATTTGCCTAAAATGACTGGCTTGAGTTGACAGAATACTCAATAAAGAGACTAAATACTTAAGTCTGATTATTCCTATTTAAAAAAAAGGATATATTTCACTTTGTTTAAAGTACTAGACAAAGTGTTACTGTAGATGAACCTCACAAAAAGACAAAGAAGACATCAATTTTCATTTGTGCTGTTAATGACAGTATGTACACTTGTTATTTTACCTGGATGCAAGGGTGATATCTATGTAAAAGGAGATGGCTTTGAAGGTAAAATCTTTAATCGAAGTTCAGAACATTTAGCCAATCCGGTTGAATTGGAAAAAGCGGAGGTAATGCAATTTGAAAAGACCTTTCAAAAAAGCATTGGCCCTATTTGCGAGGATTATATTCAATCCTTGGAGATATGTCCGGCTTGCACTGAATATAACCAGCGAGAAACTGAAAAATGCAATTTCGTGCTTCAACATCTCAGTGAATACAAGCGACAGTATTACGGATATAACGATGAAGGTAATAAAGGCATAGAGGTTTATGGGATCTATGCCAAGGCTTTAAAAGATAGTACTGATTGGCAATCTCCTATGCAAGTGATTCATCGTGGTGGTGGTGAAGCATTTTGGTGGCTTACTTATGATATCGAAATGGATTCAATTACCTATTTTTCGATTAACTTGGATTAAGGGCTATTCATGAAATTCGTGAGGGTGGTCACGTTTTTTGGAAGCTAATGAACTAACGCATTCACCATTAAAATAAGTATCAAGGATTGAATCCAACATCTTTGTGGTCAAAGGTTTTTTCCTGAACTCTTTGACCGAAAAAATGTGCTTTGCATGCTCTTCGTCATCTGGGTTTAGTGATGTTGTAAGCATAATCAAAACGCTGTTTTCCTTTTTGGTTGAGGGTAATTTTTCATATTCCATCAAAAATTCCCAACCATTCATTCCGGGCATGTTTATATCCAAAAAAATCAAATTAGGGGCAGTGCATTTTTTGCTTTCAGAATGTTTAATGAATGAAAGAGCATCCTGGGCACTGGTTTTTACAACAGTTTCATGGGCACAGTCTGCTTCTTCAATTAACATTTGATGGAGAAAGTTTGTAGGTTCATCATCATCCACCAGCATTATGCAATTCAATTTATTTCTCATATATGTTATTAAATTGGAATTGTAAAAAAGAAAGTAGTTCCTTCTCCGAGAGTACTTTCAAACCATATTCTTCCATTATGTAGTTCGACAATTTTTTTACAGTAAGCCAGTCCTATTCCAGTTCCTTCATAAGTATTTTGAGGGTGCAGACGTTGAAAAATTATAAATACCTTGTCTGCAAATTTTTCGTCAATTCCAATACCATTATCTTCTATTGCAAATTCCCATTCGTTGTTTTTTTGCCGTGCCGAGATTTTAATTTTGGCCTGGGTATCAGTTTTTCTGAATTTTAAAGCGTTGGAAATAAGGTTTAGAAACAACTGTCGTAATTCTTGCTGATATGCTACCGCAACAGGAAGTGTCTCAACTTTTATCTCGCCATTAGCTTCCAAAATAGCAGTATGCATATCGGATAAAATGTGTTGTACAACTTCATTACAATCTGTAAATACCAACCTTTTTTCTCGTCCAATTCGTGAGTATTCTAACAAACCAGTAATAAAGTCTCGCATTCTAAAAGTAGATTGTTCAATAAACTGGAGGTATTTATTGGCCTTATCATCCAACTGATCACCATACTGTTTCTTTAATAAATCCACAAAACTGGTCACTGTTCTTAAAGGTTCCTGTAAATCATGTGAAGAGATGTAAGCAAATTGTTCCAGTTCTTTGTTCTTGAACTCTAATTCAGCATTTTTCTTCTCTAATAATCGTTCCGATCTCTTTTGTCTGGTGATATCCTGAAAAATACCCGACAAAGCAATTGTTTTCCCATTTTCTCGTTTAGGATAACCAATAGTTCTAACCCATTTTTTATTACCCTTAGCCGAAATAAAAGGTAATTCTAAATCCCAATGAACTCCTTTTCCCACAGCATTTTTTACTGCCTTTGACATAATAGGTCTAACCTCGGGTGTAAAGAAGTTAATTCCTTCTTTAATTTTGGGAATATGACTCTTAGGTAATTCATGAATGCGATATACTTCATCCGTCCAATGCAATGACATATCATGCAATTGAATTTCCCAACCTCCAACTTTCGCAAGCTTTTGAGTCCGGTTTAAAAGTTCTTTTTGTGATTTTTCAAGTGCTTCATAAGCACGGGTTAATTCCTGATTCTTTTTCTCTAATTCGGCTAACAACTCCTTCTCAGATAAGCGAAGAAATTCATTTTGTATTTTATCAATTAATTCTTCATTGAGTTCAATGGACTGTAGAGGAAGTTCCTTTGATAATTTAATCATATAATTGCCGGCTTCTGTTTCTTTATAGCCTGGCTTGTCAAATAGAGTTGTGTTGAGTGGAAAACTAGGGGAATTAATACTCTCGAATAAAAAGTGCAATTGTTTTTTATCTGTGTCCGAAAGGTGAATGGAAAATAAAGTTGGATGTATTTCATCAAATATATCTTTAGAAAGCTTAGCCAATTCAGTGGCTATTTGAGAGGCTATATTCTCACTAAAGTTTAAAGTTTTTGCAATCACCAAAACTTTCTTTTTGATGTTTAAAATTCTATTTCTTTCTTTTATAGTTAATGTTCCAATCTTCATTAATCTGCTACTTTGCTTTTTTCACAACAGCAAAAAATGTCTTAGCGTAGGAATTTTATAGACGAAAAGGCAATGCTTATCGAATCGTTTATCTAGCTAACATTAAGTTGATTTATGTGCGTCATTTATGGGTTTTGTAATGGGGTTAATATTCAAAAAGCTACTCTTCCTGAATAAGTGGAGTTTTAATGATAACTGTGGTACCAGATGATTCTCCTTTGTCATCTTTATTATCGATGATAGAACTTTCGTATCCACCATCTTCTAACATATTTAATACTTCTAATCTTCTTGAGGTAATTCCTGAACTTTGTGATTCATGCTGATTTCCTTTTCGAAGAATCTTTAGCCGTCCTGCTTCTGTTCTGCCAACACCATTATCGGTTATTTTACAGAGCAATTGGTTATCCGTAAGGCTAAAATTAATTTCAATATGTCCTCCACTAACTAAGTTTCCAACCCCATGAATGATAGTGTTTTCAACATAAGGTTGAAGGAGCATTGGCGGAATCATAGTACTTAACACATCAATGTCATCCTCAATATTAATTTCGTAAGTGAATTTTCCTGAGCTTCTCTGTAATTCCAGATTGAGATAGAGCTTTAAAAACTCAATTTCTTCATCTAACCGAATATGACGTTTGGTTGAATTTCTCAAAACTGATCTCATTAAAGTAGAGAAATTGGAAAGAAAAGTCAAGGCTGGTTTATGGTTATTATCCAGAATAAAAAATTGAATAGAATTGAGAGAGTTAAATATAAAGTGAGGGTTGAGCTGTGAACTCAGTAAAAGTGATTGATACTGTAAAGCTTTAACATGGTTCTGTACTAACTTCTTTTCAGCTCTTTTACGTGCTGTGATATCATGAGCATTCATGATAATTCCATTAATTACAGGATCGGAACGCATGTCCTTGCAGGTTGCACTTAGATAACGTACAGATCCGTTATTATTGATTAAACAGAATTCTACCGGACCTTTAATCGTCGTTTTATCATTCCAATCTTCAATGAGCTTCGAGATGTTATCTGTATCATCGGGACAGGCGAAGTCTAGAATACTCTTTCCGCACATTTCTTCAGGTTTAAGCCCTAAAACTTCTTCACAAATGTTGTTAATGTGATGAATGGTTCCTCCTTTACGTAACAAGAAGGTTAAGTCGGTAGAGTTTTCGATTAAAGAACGGAAATAACGCTCATTTTGATTTAGTAATTGTCTGCTTTGGTTTCTCTCATAGGAATATCTAATACTCTTTTCTAATTGAACATCGGTGTATTTTCCTTTGATCAAATAGTCTTCGGCACCATTTTTAATTGCATCTAAGGCCACTATATTATCATCCAGACCTGTGAGCATTATAACCGGCACACGAGGATAAGTATCCTTGATTTTTTGTAAACCATCAAGTCCAAAGTTATCGGGTAAACTCAAGTCTAACAATACAACATCAACTGCATTATGTTGCAGAACTTCCATTCCTTGCTCAATTGTTTCTGCTGTGAGCAAGTCTTCAATGTGTATTGCTGTACTTTGAAGTGTTTCTTGAAAAAGTAACTGATCAGCCGGGTTATCTTCAATGAGTAATATATTGGTTTGGTTCGATATTTTTAGGGCTGAAAGGGTAGGGTTATCATCTGTAATCATATCTTAGTTTGTACGAGAATGTTCATTAATTCTTCTTTTCTGCGCATGGCTACACCAACAATGGATTCGTCGGATAAAACCAATTGTCCGCCTTTTCCTTTGAGATACTTTTTTATATGAGCAACATTCACCATATTGGATTTGTGTACTCTGAAAAAGTTAGCCGAGCTTAGAATGTCTTCGTATTCTTTGAGGCTATTGGAAACGATAACTTTCCTGCCATCTACCAAATGAAAAATACAGTACGCTCTGTCTGCTTCACAGCGAACTACATTGCTCAATAAGAAAAATTCCAATCCTTCTGAGGTAGGTAAAGCAATCTTTTTAAAGTCAAATTTTGATTGTGAATTATTAGCCTGAAGTACATCAATTTGTTGAGAGTTGATTGATTTGGCTTCGGAAGTCGAAGATAAATTCTTAGTAGCCCTTTTTACTGCCTGCTCTAATTCTTGAGGGTTTATTGGTTTCAAGAGGTAGTCTAAAGCAGCAAATTTGATCGCCTTAACCGCATAATCTGCATGAGCGGTTGTAAAAATGACCAGAAAGTTGGGATTGGGAATTTTCTCAAAAAGAGAAAACCCATTTCCCCCGGGCATTTCTACATCCAGAAAGACCAAATCGGGTTGGAGAGAGTTTATCTGACTCACAGCTTCATCAACCGAAGTTGCCGTAGCCAAAACCTTTAAGTTTAGACAAAATAAATTGATCATTTTTTCCAGAACTTCTTGGTTCTTTTGCTCGTCATCAACAATGATACTTGTAATGTGTTTTGCCATAAACGCCAGTTGTTAGTTCGTATCAATCCTTGCTTAGTATCATGTAAGTACAAAGACTTATCAGGAATTAAGTATAAGTACTTATTTGTCTGAATGCCAGTAACTTAAATATAATAAATTAAACTTATTAGTCAATTTTATTTTTAAACTACTTTAAAATTAGTGGTGTTTTGCCGCGATAGAAAACAGAAATCCACTGTTGGGAAACTGCGGCTATTTTCTTTAAAAAGATGTACTTAGGTTTGATCTAAACGGTAGAAAAAATTGAGTTATGATCAAGAGTATAATAATTGACGATGAAGAGAGTGGACGTGAAGCTTTAAGTAAAATGATAAATCTGTTTTGTCCTGAAGCTAAGGTGGTGGGATTGGCTGCAAATATATCGGAAGGTCATACGCTCATTCAACAGTTAAATCCTGACCTGGTTTTTTTAGATGTAGAAATGCCAGGAGGTAGTGGTTTTGATTTACTTGAAATTATTGAAAAACCAGATTTTCATGTGGTATTTACGACAGCTCACGCCGTGTATGCAATTAAAGCGATACGCTATGCCGCAATGGACTATTTGTTGAAGCCAATTAATATCGATGAACTGAGAAATACCATTCAAAAAATTTTAAACCAAAAAGAAAAACGGGAACAGTTATTAGAAAAAGTTGAAATCTTAAAACACAACCGTAATGATACTCAATTTGAATTTACCAAAATAGCTCTTTCTACTTTAAGTGGTTTACAGTTCTTTTGGACCAACGATATTCAATTTTGTGAAGGAATAAATGAGACTACCTGCGTGTTTAACCTAATGGAGGGAGTAACCATAGAAGCTAAAGGATCTCTTTTAGAGTTTGATGACATTCTTTCTCAAGGAGGCTTTGTGCGAATTAATAGCCGAATTATAATTAACCTAAGTCATGTTAAGACATGTAATTTAAATGAGAACACAATTACCCTATTAGATGGACGAAATATGAAAGTTTCTCCAGGACGGCTTACCGACTTAAAAATAGCATTGGAAAGCCGATGATAGTAACCTTAAAGCCCATGGAAAGGTTCAGAAGCGATAGTGAATTAGACAAAATAGCGCGCAGTAAAGATTATGAGACTTCGAGTAAGTCTCCCAAAATTGCTGTGGAGCAGGTCAAACCAGATACGGTTCCCCAAAAAACAAATAAAGATATTTCTATTTGGGAGGAAGAATGGAAGGTTTATCCGAAAGCAGTTCCAACAGTTCTCATTGTTAATCAATCAAGAGAAGTTTGTCTTGAATTGGCTGAAATGTTAGAAAATGATGATTTTATGCTTGATTACAGCTGCAGTTCTTACGATGCTATTTCTAAAGTAAGAGAAAATAGATATGAACTGTTTTTACTCGACACAGAAATGTTAGACATGGATGGGTTTGAGTTAGCTGAAATTATTCTTCAAAGGAACATTAGTGGCGCTCCGCTCATTTTTCTTTCCTCTAATTATGTAAATAATGATGAGATTTTAAGAGGGTTAGAATTGGGGGCAATTGATTTTATCTCCAAACCTTTCGAAACAGAAATTGTTCGACTCAAAATCCGAAACCATTTTATCACAGCCAGTCGCAAGAAGGAGTTATTGAACTTTCAGAAAAAACTAGAGGAAGTTTTAGATGTGCTGTCTAAAAAAACCAAAGATTTAAATGATAGCATACAATATGCTAGTTTGATTCAGCGAAGAGTGCTCCAGAAAATTGAAGTTATCGAACGAGAGTTTGATGACACTTTTTTAATCTATGAACCGAAAGAAGCTATTGGTGGTGACTTTTACTTTATGGAGGAGGTGAACAATCGCCTCATTATTGTCTGTGCAGATAGCACCGGACACAGTGTTTCTGGTGCTATGTTATCCATGTTAGGATATCAGTTGATTTCTAAAATCATTAAAGAACAACGGATTTTTGATCCTGGAAAAATATTAAATGTTTTGAGCAAAGGTTTATTGACCTTTTTTGGAGATGATCGAGAAGGAGGACATCACTGTATGGATGTTGCTGTGGTGGTTTACCGTTTTGAAGGTAATACCGTAGACTGTGCTTCGGCCAAACGTCCAATTGTGATTGTTGATTCCGATGAAACCCGAATTGTAAAGGGGGATAATTATTCAGTGGGTGATACCTCAGGCAGAAATTTAGATTTCAAAACAACCTCATTCAAAATAGAAAAGGATTGCTGGATTTATTTGTTCTCGGATGGTTTTACAGATCAGTTTGGTGGGAGCAAAATCAAAAAATTAGGGAGACAGCGTTTAATAAAGTTATTGCAGGAGCAACAGGGGAAAAATGCGCGTAAGCAAAAAAATGCTTTGATGAAGGCTTTTAGTGACTGGAAAGGGGAAGAAGAACAGACTGATGATACGATCATGATAGGAAAGAAATTGTCCGCAATCCGCAGAAATACTGCAGCTTTCCGCGATGAAACACAACACAAATAGAAAAGATGGTTACACAGGGAAGGTGAAAGGTTACGATGGGAAATTCCAGTTCTTTTTTTCAGACAAATCACCCTAGGTTTGAAGAAACAAAACACACCACACACCAATCACAATATCAACCAACACCCAACGAGATATGAAAGCCCTTACCTTACTCATTCTACTGATATTAACATGCACTTTTTCACAAGCAAATGCTCAGGAAATTGATGAATTAGAAAAAATTTGGGTTTCAGTTGACGACCCTAAGTTATTACCAAAATCTGTAAATGGACAATTAGTTTCAGAATCAGCAGAATTTCAAACAGTGATTAACCAATTTAAAATAAAGACCAGCAAACAAATTCTTCCTGACTCAAGAAAGGAGAATTTGTTGAAAGTGTACGAAATGAGTTGCGATTGTGATCAAAATGAGCTTATTAATGCTTTAAATAACAGAGTGGAAGGATTAAGCAAAGCAGAGCCTGCACCAGTTTATACCCCCCTCTACAATCCAAATGACTATACAATAGCATTCACAGAAGATTATGCTTTAGACCTTATTGGAGCTGTAGATGCATGGGATATTAATATGGGGGATACAACAGTAAAAATCGCGATTTCTGATACGGATTATGATCTTGATCATCAGGAGCTTGAAGGAACAGTGTCTTATGTTCAACCTGATATTACTTACCCAAGTTATTATCACGGAACGGCGGTCGCCATAACAGCTGGTGGAAATACAGATAATGAAATAGGTAAAAGTTCAATTGGTTCTAACTGCATGTTACAATTGTATAAAATGGAATACAATAGCTTAATTCTTGCAACTTACAATGGCGCTAAAGTGATAAACCTTAGTTGGACCTCAGGATGCTTTTACAGTGATTATTATCAAAATATTATTGACGAGGTGTATGAAAACGGATCTATTGTTGTATCAGCGGCAGGAAATGGAGGAATTTGCTCTGTTGACAGTTACTTGTACCCTGCATCTTTGAACCATGTAATTTCGGTAAGCAGTATTGGTCCATCGGATAATCATGAAAAAACAATTGGTGATCCGTCTACAACGCATCAACATAACGATTCAGTCGACATTTGTGCTCCAGGATATGATGTTGCATTAACCGTTCAGGATGGATGGTATTTAACAGGCAATGGAAGTTCATTTGCGAGTCCGTATGTAGCAGGAACAATAGGTTTAATGATCTCCGAGAATCCATGTTTAACTTTTGAAGAAATAGAAACTATTTTAAAGACAACAGCAGTAAATGTGGATGCTCTAAATCCTGCTTATGCAGGAATGTTAGGAGCGGGAAGATTAAATGCTGCAGAAGCCTTAGAGATGACGAAGTACTATTCCAACTTTGATATTGAATTGGATGGTAGTTATTCCTGCGATGATTATCAGGGAGTGATTAGTGCAACAACCATAAGTGGCGAAGGTGTTGGACCCTATTCATTTCTTTGGAATACAATGGAAACAACTGAAACCATTGGTGAATTGGAGTCAGGAACCTATACTGTTACGGTAATAGATGCAGAGGGATGTAAAAGTCTTGACAGTATTACGTTAGATATTCCTGAAGCCATAACAATTGAAGCAACAACATTAAATACGAGCTGTTTTGAATCAGCAGATGGCTCAATAGATATTAACCTAACTGGCGGAATTGGTCCTTTTGATATTGAATGGGATAATGGAAGTGTCACAGAGGATCTTAATGACTTGCCAGCAGGAGTTTACGAATTAACAGTTTATGATGTAGATGGGTGTTCCACTCAAAGTTTAATCGAAATTGCTGAACCTGATGAAATACAAATTACAGCAGAAATTATCAACGACGACGACAACACAGGTTCAGGAGAAATTAACTTATCAGTAACAGGTGGAACACCATCATACATTTACTCCTGGAGTAATGAAGAAACCACAGAGAGCATTACAGGATTAGAAGCAGGAGTTTATACCGTTGAAATTGAAGATGCAAATAATTGTACAAAAACAGCAGAGTTCAAAGTGATCGGATCTACAGTTTCATTGACTGAAAATGATTTAACAGGCTTTAATGTTTATCCAAATCCAGCCGTGAATGGACAGGTGAATATTAGCTGGAACAACAATGAAGTAAAACAGTTGGAGTTAATTAATCAGTTGGGACAAGTGGTACAAATCATTCAACCTCAAAATACTGACTTAGTAACACTTAATGAATTAGCAAAAGGAATTTATACGATAAGAGTTAGCGATAATATGGGGAATCATCAATCCCGAATGTTGATGGTCCATTAAAAGACATTGGTGTGTAAGCCAATTATTCTAAAGCAGGGTGTCTGTGCTTTTCTAAATTAGACACAACATTACACATAGTTGTAGTAGTTTTTTCTTTATGTTTGGGTTAAGCAGGATGGCATTTGGGGCCATCCTGTTTTTTTGTCCTCTCTCAGTTAATTCAAAAGTTCAATGGCTTTTTCCAAAGCTTCATCCTTTCCCGCTAATAAGTCAATTTCCTTGTTCTGAACTAAAATATCTGGTGGAATTCCAATTCCTTCGTAACTAATGTCATTTGCGGTTGTCCATTGACCAATACTAATCGAAAAGCCCCATCCATTAGGCATTTCTCGGTTTATTTGATTTGAAAAAGCTCCTGCCGTAGTATCTCCCACAAACGTAACTTGAGGCAAAGTTGCCATTGCAAGACAAAAGGTTTCTCGAGCACTAATGGTAAATCGATGTGTTAAAACAACAACTGAATTGGTGTATTGAAAATCTCCCTCCTGGTTGATTGACCAAAATTCAGGTTGAGTAAAGTCATTTGGTCCGGGGCCGTTTTTGACTCTTGTTTTCATGTACTGATGATATTCCTTAGTAAATCTTCCTGCAATGTATTGCCCTGCTAAATCTTCTCCACCATATCCGCCTCTCACATCAACAATAACTCCTTTAGTATCTTTTAGATGTTCTAAAACAATATCCATGGGTTTTTCCAGATTTTTAGGCATGTCACTAAATCCCTCAATATGGATATAACCTATATTTCCCTCAAGAATTCCATAAGTGAAAAAAGGCTCTTCAAATTTGAAATCAGCTAAGTAATGATTCTTAATAACGGACAAATCAAAATCTTTCATGCAATCAATTTTTGATAAATGACCCGTTGTAAATGGGGGGAGATTAGGATTAGTAGGTACCAGGCCAACATGGTCATCCTGTAATAACATGAGCATATCTTTTAAAACTGCATACAATTCTTCCTCTGAACTGCTCGTATTGATTTTAGATCGGTAGTGATAATAGGCTGAATCCCAATTAATCGATTTTGGTTCAAACAGACCATATTTTTCATTGAATTCTGTCCATAAATAATCGAAATTACTGACTGGATCATTGGAAACCTCTTCGTTTAGTAATACCTTATCGCAAGAGGTTAAAGCAAGGATGAAAAGGCTGAGAGTGATAAAAATTTTTCTGGTCATTTTATAAGGTATAAGTAAGTGATAGGCTATTGGAATATGCAGAGAGGTTTCTATTCTCTAAAAAAGAGTGATTCATCCACATAAATTGATATTGAAGTCCAATTTTATTTTTTGAGTTCTTTAGAGAATACTGATAAGAGAGATTAAAATTGAAATGCTGAAAGTCATTCGGTGAAGCGAAAAAAGATCCGGTTTGTAAATAAGCTTTGAAGTATCCTATGTCAGGCAAACTAGGGTCTAAGGTATAAGGTTGACGAAGAAGATAAGAAAAGGCTGATGTCGATAATTCGGCGGAGATTTTAGAGTTAATTCCAATTTCTTTTTGGTATCGAACGGCTGCTTGTAAACTCAATTGATTAAAAAACCAACTATCGGCGCCAAGGCCACTAAAGTTAAAGTGATTCCCAATTTTCCCTCCTACAAAAAAGCCCGAATGACCAATTTGCTTTAAGGCAGAAAAATTAAAAGTGAATCGAACAAAAGAAAGAAAAGGATTTAATTCATATTCGGTTGTATCAGCTTCTCCATAGAGGTTAGGCTTATCGGGAAACACAGCCGTTCGTACTCCATGCTTCTTGGATTGGCTATTTCCAACAGATAATTCCCCATTAAGAGACCATAAATACCGTTTTTTGTTTCGTTCAAAATCAAGGCCTACAAGTAGGTTGTTAGATGAATAGAGTAGTGGCGATGCATTTAAATCTAAGATTCGAAAATTTTCGTAACCCGTTGAAAGACGAAAATCATTTTTAATTAAGGTGTTGTCCTGAGCAATAGCTTGGAAAGAAGTGCATAGAAAGAAGGCAAGGAGCTTGGTAAAGAAGCTGTTCATTTTAAGTGATTTTTATTCAATGACAATTACGAATCAATTTTCCCCTACTGCGATAATGACAGATATCCTTACTTTTACACTTTCATCGTATCATTAAGAGGTGAAGTTGATTACTGGAACATATAAAGGTCAAACCGTTTTGCTCCTTATCTTTTTATTGGGGAGTTTTTTAGGACGAGCACAGTTTAAAGGAATGTTCCGTCATTTTAAAGAAGAAAAAGTGGTTACGTATGGTTTGAATAATCGTAAAACCCGATTTTTAAATGATCCATCAACTTTATATGGAGGTTATATTGGAATTAAGTACGGAAATCGCCTAAAGCATGTTATTACTTTGAATTCTACGGTTTTTTGGGTGGGGAATGAGCTTGATAATACCAACTTAACCACTGAGGTACAATTGAATTTTGCTGGTTTATCTGAGGAGTATGTTTACTGGAAAACTCCAAAATGGAATTTTGCTACTTACCTTCATTTTGGAGCAGGAAAAGCACGTTTTAGAAGTTGGAATCAACCATCAAATCCTTCTTTTAGTTCTCGATGGGTTTTTCCTGCAGAGCTTGGACTTCATTCAGAGTTTGCCTTAAACTCATGGCTTGGCATAAGAGGAGGGGTAGGTTATCGTTATGTCTTTAATTCCAGCGAATGGCCTCTACATGGGTTTTATTATAAGATTGGAGCGGGCTTAAATACACAGGAGTTTCTTGTTTGGCTTAAGGATATGAAAAAATTCTACAAAGACATAAGCAGAAGGCGATATACACTTTATTAAGGCGTTTTTCACTTTTAAGCTTAACTTAGCTCCAAACTAAACAACGAAATACTTTTAAAATGAAGAAAATAGCGCTTTTTTCAGCACTCATGCTGTTGCTGACACTTACTGCTTGTAAAAAACGAAAAGAGATCAATGTAACTTCTTTTACTGTCGAACAAACGGATTATTACACCATTGAATTTACTTATTCTTCTGACGGAGATCCTATTTATTATGAAGTTTCTGTAGGAAAAGAAAATAACGCCGAATCTGGAAAAAAGCTTCAGCTATCCCCAGACGGATCAGATAATCCTTCAGTAGGAATGTTGGATATAGATCCAACTGATCAAGGGCCATGGTATTTCTTTTTGAGAGCTTATAATCCCAAATCAAAGGCGGGTCCATGGTCTGAGGTAAAGACCTTAACCTTAGGTTCCCCTTGTCAAAAACCGTACGATTTGGCTGCCTGGTCGGGTTCAATTAGCATGACTTTTAGTTGGGAGACGTACTCAAATACAACCACAACAACTTCTTATGAGGTAGAGTACGGACCAACAGGCTTTACACAAGGATCAGGAGAAAAAATATCGACTAATAGCATGCAAACAAAAGAAGCTATTCTTGATGCCGGAACAACTTATGATTTCTACGTTAGGGGACTTTGTACAGATGGTCTTGGATGGAGTGATTGGGCTGGTCCGTTAAGTTATTATGTTGATCAGAATTACAATCATTGTGATGTTCCTACAGGAATGAGTTACACAGTATCGTATAACTTTTTTGGAGAGGCTACAGGAGCGCAGTTTGAATGGGATTACAACGGTGAATATGGATTCGAGTATGTTGTTGTATCAGATGGGAATTCTCCTGAGTCAGGAACAATTAATACATATGAGTCAGGTTTTCCATTGTATAGTTTAACTCAAAATACAGATTATGATTTCTATGTCAGAACCCTGTGCGTTGATGGAGGTAATTCAGCTTGGGCTGGACCTTTAAATGTTAATATTGGTGAATAGGATTTCATTTTTAGTGAACATTATTCCAATTCAAAAATTCTGAGTTTAGAAATATTCCCTTCAAATTGTCTGTTGGTTTTAAGGAAACAGTATAGTTTACCTTGCCCCAGTCCTGAAGGGACTTTATAATGAAAAGTATACGAATTAGGATGTTCTGCTTTAGCTAAAGGTCTGTTAAGCCGAATAGATGTCGTTTTTCTGGTTGAATGATTGGCAAAACCAAAACATAGAAAGCTAGAGCAAAAACCTTTATAAGATTGAATGGTGGTTTCTACTTGGAGCCACCTTTCTTTTTGGGGTAAGGAAGCATAATCTTTGAGGTAGAGTAACGAACTAGATTTTTTAGTGCACTGAATTTCCTTAAATCCAAGGTATAATAAAGATTCTTTGACCTTGCTTTTTTCTAAATGCTCCTTGGTGTCCAATAAGCTGAAATCCTGCAAAGTAGGATTGGGATTTAGGTAAATGGCTGAATAGTATTGAAGATTCATCCCGTCGTTGAGTAAAATCCCCCGATTATACTGCCAAATTTGAAATAGATTAACAAAGAGGAAATAAACAAGTATAGGGTAAAAAGAAGATTTTAGAAAAGTCTTGTTTATGCTTGATACAATAGCTCCTAACGGTAAGGCTAATAGAGGATACGATTGGACTAATGCACGGTTGGAATAAGTTCCACCATACCGCCAGTCATGCCAGGAAATAATCAACCAAATGTTTAATAACCCAAAGGATAAAACGGTTCCTTTAAATTCCTTATTCTTCATAAAAAAGAAGCCTGCAATCATCAAGAGTGTTAAAGGAGTATAAATGAACCATCCTTTTTCAAAACCAAATAAAACTCTAAACCATGGATCCAAAAATTGCCATTTGCTGCCTACATTATAAATCCAAACTCCGCTTACCCATTTCCAATAAAATAGTTGAGGGAGAATAACAATAAAACAGAAAAGAATGGCTAGAAAAATATGAGAACGATATCGCCGAATTAACGCCCACTTTTTCCTGAAAGATACTCCATCATAAACACCCCAAAACAAGGGGATAAAAATCATTAATACTTCAGTAGGACGACAAATAATACTGAAGCCAATTATTATACCTATCAAAATAGCTTTTCCCTTAGTGGGGAATTCATGCCACTTAATTGTAAAATGAATCACTAAAACGTACAGGAAAAAAATGAAAGAGTGACAGAAGCCACTATCAACAGAGGTATATTGAATTAAGTTGGTGCCAAGCACTAAAATAATTAAGGTAATGGAAGTAACAATTTCATTGTAATAGCGCAAAAGAATCTTCCTCAATAGAATTAAGGAAAGGACAAAGTAAAGTAGAACGCCATAGGCCAAACTGTACTGATAAGGAGCTGAAAAACCATCAGCTTCGTACTTGTCAGAAGTACTGGCATATAAGTGTGCCGTCAAGAAAAATGGGAGTTCCATGATGGAAACGCCAATAAAGTATTTTCCAACCCGATTTCCATTAGGGAGTTTTTGGAACTGATAAAAATCTCCACCAGATAGGTTGTATTCCTTTTCTTTTTCTACCAACCAATCCATCTTGGAGATGTCCTTGTGAATGAATGTTCCAGGCAGGTAGGCATAATATCCAAGGGCATCCCAGGTGGTAACTTCCAGTTTTCCTTTTTGAAGTTGGGTATAGTGCATTCGGACTCCCAAAGAGAAGATTGTGAGGAGAATTATGGTAATAAGAGAGTAGGACCAACCAAATAGTTTTGGTTGACTGTTAGTCAAATTTGTAAGCATAGAGAGTCAGTCGTTTACCAGATTTAATCTGATACATTACTTAACGGTCATTATTGAAGCAATGGTTGGGGAATTTTGAATTTTTTTCAAATTTAATCCTCCTCAAAATGATAAGACTTGGCAAAGTCTGAAGGGGTAAGTCCTGTATTTTTCTTAAAGAATCGAGAGAAATAAGAGGCATCCTCAAATCCTAATTCTTGCGAAATTTCTTCCATGGATGAAAAGGAATGAATAAGGTGTCGTTTGGCTTCTAAAACAATACGTTCATTAATTAGCTGAGAGGTTGATTTGTTGACTTCTTCATTAACAATGCGGTTTAAGTGCTTGGTACTAATATTTAGAGCGTCAGCATAATCTGTTGGTTTACGCAGTGTCATGATAGAACTTTCGAGTAAGGCACTAAAGCGATTAAAAAGTTCAGTCGATCTCCTCTTTTCAACCGTCGTTACTGAAGGTTGTTTCTTTAACAAACGCAGCAAATCAATGTAAAATCGGTCTGTCAGTAAGCCTAGCTTACGAGCTTTAAAAAGTTCGGTTTGTTGGTACTCACTTAAAATTTCCTGGAATAATTGTACCGTTTGTTCTGTTTCAGTTTTGTTGAGCTGAATAGCACAATTTCCATAAGATGCCGATAACATTGGGTACTCTGTCAACTCTTTATTGGGGAAGAGTAGTGAGTAAAAGTTTAACGAATGAAAAAAGATGTAACCTTCAATATCATCAGACAATTGCCAGTAATGAGTTTGGCCTGGACGTAGAATAAACAATGCTCCTTTTTTTACCGGATATTGCGAAAAATCAATTTCATGAATTCCACCTCCTTGTGTGAAAACTACAACCAAATAAAAGTCATGTTTATGCGGTGCGAGAATCTCTTTTTGATGAGCAGCTAAGTGACTTTTAAAGTCATTTGCATAAAAATAGGCCTCCGAAAATTCGGAGTGGAAATCGTCAATGTTTAAAATAGGAAGCTTCATTTAATTTCAAAAATAAGTGATTTGTCCTAAAAATGGCGTGAAAAATCTTGGAGTTTATCTGTGTTTAATGCAGAACTTTGAATAAAAAAGATGAAAGTGCTAAGTGGAATCTTCAAACAGAAATGTCCTGTTTGCCATAAGGGAAATATCTTTTCGGGTTGGAACCCCTTTAATTGGGGAAAGATGAATACCGAATGTTCTAACTGTGCTACCAATTTTGAAAAGGAACCCGGTTTCTTTTATGGGGCTATGTACGTGAGTTATGCCCTGGCAATTGCTGAGTCTGTTGGCATTTTTATTCTTTGCCAACTCTTTTTTGAACGCTTTCTGGATCCGGCAATGATTATTTTTATTTTGGCTGGAATTGCTCTCTTTTCAACAACAAATTATAAGCTCTCAAGAGTTATTTGGGTATACCTCTTCATTAAAAAGCCCAAAGTATAACCTTCTGTTTTCGCTAAAAAGCACCTCACTAAATAATCAGGACAATTCGCCAAATAAAAAGGACGATTCGCCATTTTTCATAATTCCTTTTGTTTTTGTCTGCCGTCTTTTGGACAGAAAGAAAAACAACGGATAACAATTCTTCTGGGCCTAATTGAATTTGTATCCAAATGATAAAATAGGAATTATGAAATTTTTAAAACCCATCATTCTGACTCTGGGACTTTTTGCCCTCAATACATTTGCTCAGGAGCCAGCTGTGGAAACTTTACCTACAGCTTCAATTGATGCAAACTACTATGTTACATTAGATCTTTCCGTTCCACTTTCGGAATATTATAAAGTGGATATCACGCACCTTGAATTTGAAAATGAAACTGATGCTATCAAAACACTTCGGTTCTATGTAAGTGGAAACTTAGTAAGTAATCAGGTTTATTATGATGAAGGGTACATGCTTCTCCAAATCCATACCGATTATTTAGGAGAGGATGCAACTTCCGAACAAGTTCAGGAATACCTCGGTTTGTTAACAAAACCTGAATAGTACCGAGCCAAAAAATCTTTAAAAAATACTACGATGAAACAAACAAAATTAACTTTTGTACTGGGCTTGCTATGTCTTGTTTTTGGCTCAGCTACTGCCCAAATTGTGGGACCCGATGCCTTTTTAATTGCTCCTGGGCAAGAGGTAGGAATCCATTTTAATGGATTTGAAGGTTCCTCTATGCTACCGTCATTTCCAACAAATTACCGTGGAACCTCTGGCCGTTTAGCCTTTTTGTCAAATCCCCAAAACGATGATTGGATGAATTATGACGGAGACTTTATGATGCCAGGAGCACCGGAGAGTCGATTTGGAATTACCATTGACGGCATTACATATTACAATAGTGCAGCAACTATTTCCATGATTCCAAGTTCTGGTTTATCCAATTATCAGGAATACAACAAATGTAAGTTTGTCGATTGGGAGGGGAGTGTAGCAGGAGTGGATATTCTAATGACCTATAAATTGGATACAACAGATCATTATTATACCGTCAATGTGGTGTTAACAAATACTACTGCTACTGATATGAATGATGTCTATTTCTATAAATCACTCGACCCGGATAACAACCAGGAAATGGGATGGGGATTTGCTACTTATAACGAGATTGAGTATCAACCTACAGCAGAATGTTCTAAGGCCTTAGTTTCAGCAACGTCTACAGGTGGTTGGGAAAGCTATATTGGATTGGGAAGTCTTGATACCAATACGCGTGTAGCTCGTGGAGGATTTTATATTGAAAGTGGAGCAGATGTATGGAATAGTACTGGTGGATTAATTGGTACTATTGGTTCTGCTGCTTATGCAGATGAATCAATATCAATTAGTCATAGAGATGCTGTTTTACCCGCTGGAGGAAGTTCCGAATTCCAGTTTGTAGTAGTGATGGATGAGTATGATGTAGAAGAAGCTTTACTGAAACTTAATTCTTTGGAGTATGAAGACTCACCTGGATTTTCTGGTTTTTGTGAAGACACAACGATTACAGTAGAAGTAGGAGGTGTGAGTTTTGATATAACGTCATTAGATACCATTAAAACTTGTACTTATGAGCCATTTGAAATTGCTGTCGAAGGTCCGATTATCTCTGAATACAACTGGGAGTGGATTGATAGTAATGATGTAGTATTGGATTCTCTACCGGAGACAATCATTTTTCCTGGAACAGAGGCTGATACGAATTTTGTTTGCTGTGTGGGAACACCTTCGGCTTGTTCGGAAGGAGGACCAGCTATCGGGTTTTGTTTTGTGCTTATAACTCTTCAAGCTCCTGAAATAGTGGTGGACGACTTTGAAGTACTGTGTGGTGATTCGTTGGAAATAGCCTCCTTGGTAATTACAGATACAGCTGAGGTAGAAGGAACGGTAATGCAATTTTATGCGGAGTATCCAGATGAGGCAGGAGATTTGGATGGGATTTGGCCATCGGCTTATATGCAGCCGGGAGACAGTGTTTATGTCATGGTATCCGATACCGCTAATGGATGTTATGATGTAGAGTTGATTACGTATGCGTCAGAAGGTGGAGAGGCTTCTGTTGAAACAATGACTATGGATGTCTGTAATACTGACGGAGGAATTGATTTAAATTCAGTGTTAACAGATGCCGATCCGGATGGCAGTTGGAGTTCTTCACTTGGAAGTCCAGCTTTTGATTCAGCGAGTGGAATGTTTGATCCTACAACCCTTTCGGCAGGAACGTATAATTTCTATTACACATCAGGTGAAGAACCTTGTCCATTAGATAGTACCATTATTACCATTACAGTATTTGAAGGTTTAACTGCTGGAGATGATGTAGTCATTGAGATGTGTACCAATGGAGGAGAGTATCTGGATTTAAATCTGGAACTAAGCGGAGCTGATACTGGCGGATATTGGGAAGAAGTGGTTTCAAAAACCTTGTTAAATGAAACAACAGGAGTTCTGTTCATTGGGGGATTGGATGAAGGAACGTATGAATACCTTTACATTGTTCCAGGAAGTGGACCTTGTGGAGGAGATACAGCCTTAATAACCGTAACGGTTTCTCCAGAGCCTATTGCAGGATTTACCTTCTCGCCAGAGACCATTGAGACAGATGATCCGGATGTATATTTCACGAATACCTCAATTAACGCGGTTTCTTACTATTGGAACTTTGGCGATGGAAGTACTTCAACAGATGAAAATCCGTCACATACTTATCCTGCAATAGAAGAAATTTATGAAGTATGGTTGATCGCAACAAATAGCATGGGGTGTGTGGATAGTGTGTCCACCCTGGTAGCGGTAGATGAATCTTTAGGAGGATGTTTCTATATGCCAAATTCCTTTACTCCAGATGGTGATAATTTAAATACAGAGTTCAAGCCAATTCTCTGCGAAGGAATAGATATCTACGATTACCATCTCACAATCTTCAACCGTTGGGGAGATATCGTTTTCGAGTCTTACCACTTTGATCATGGATGGAAAGGAAATTATGGTGATCAAGGAATGGTGGATGGTGGTATCTATATCTGGCAGGCCGAATTTGGTGAAATTGGCTCAGATAGGAAATATCAACTAAGAGGACATTTAACGCTCCTAAAATAGGACGAATTCAAATTAGAGTTGTTTAGTCTAAGCTAGTCGTCCTACGCGCTGATAAAGCCCTCCTTTTTTAGGAGGGCTTTTCTTAAATAGTACAATGATTAAGCAGCCCAAAAAGGCAACCTAACAATGCGTGCCAAACGTCCATTAAATGTAAGTCTCGTATTGAATGATCCGCACACTTTTCATAGTCTTTTTGGTCAGCCATTTTACAGTGTTTGCCCAAACAACCTACATGAAACATCTGGGAGTAGAGGATGGTTTGCCAAGTAGTGTTGTCTACCATGTAATGGAGGATAATCAACACCAAATGTGGTTTTCTACCGATAGGGGTGTGTGTCGTTATAATGGTTTTGAAATTACCAGTTTTATGGTGTCTGACGGGGTGTCAGATAATGAGGTGTTTAAATGCTTTGAGGATAGTCAAAATCGTGTCTGGTTTTTAACCGCAAATGGTCGCCCTTCTTGTTATAAGGATGGTATTTTTTATACCTATGAAATGTTGCATGAATTGACGGATAAAAGTGGCTATTTATTACGGATGGGTGAAGATGAAAATGGAGATGTTTGGTTTGGTTGGACGTCAGGGAAAACGGTACGTCTTTCGGATAAAAATCATTCAATAGAACGGGTCGATAATAAGTTTTTAAAGGAGACTGGAGTAAGCTCGGTCCAATTTTCAAATCAGGGCGATGTATTTGGTGTATCAGGTTCTTCAACTCTTTACAATTTTTTAGAAGGAAATTATGTGGAATTGGATACTTCTCTCAAAGACTCTAAGCTTCGACATTTCATTACCGCTAAAGGACACTTACTCATTGCTTTGGGGGAAGCTTTAGTGAAATTTGATGGAGCTCTCGCGCAAGACAGTCTCAAAGGAGAGAAAATTGTTCAAACAGATTCCAGTGAAATCCTTTGTATTTATGAAGCAAAAAATCAGGATATCTGGTTGGGGACCTGGAAAGGAGTTTATTTGTTAGATGCCGAAACGTATCGAATACAAAAGCGTTTGTTAGACGGAAAGCCCATTACATCCATTTTAGAAGATAGTGAGCAAAACATGTGGTTTTCTACTTATGGAGACGGGGTCTATTTTTTACCCCAAAATACCTATCAATATTATCAAAGAGGAAAAGAGCTTTGCTCAGGGCGTTTAAATGAAGTTTATGAGTTAGAAAACGAAATATGGATCACAACCGGTCAAAGTGAAATCAACAAAATAAAAGACGGAAGGGTTGAAAAAATGAGTTTGAGTAATGATTTAACCGGAAGGGGAATCATTAAAGGAATTTTGTTTCATGAAGACGGGAGTCAGTTTATTACAACCGATCAGGGAATCTACTACGCTAAGAATGATCAAATTCAATTGATTAATGGAAAAGGGATTGAAATTGTGACGGATCATGATCAATATATCTTAACATCAACTCATTCGGGAAAAATATACTGCTTTGATTATCATAATTATGAAGCTTTTTTTGAAGAAGAGCAGGAGCCTTATTTTAAATGGGATAGGGTGGTAGAAGCACACCATAAGGAGGGAAGCAAATTCTTAATGGCTTCATATAATGAGTTAGTGGAATATGATGTAAAAGAAAATTCCATTCGTTCATTGACAGCGCACCTTAATCCTCAAATGAATATTCTTGATTTTTACTCGGATTCAACGGATATATGGATTTCAACAAACGGTCGTGGCGTGTACCATTTGTTTCATGATGAAGTGAGCAATTATACTACCGCAGATGGCTTGAGTAGTAATAGTTGTAAAGCGGTGTTTAAGTATGGCGACAGTCTTTTTGTAGCAACCAATTCTACTTTGGATGTCATCATACAATCAACAGGAGAAATCCGGACTTTCTTGGCTCCTGAATTTTTTAAATCCAACGAAATTCAATCTGTTCATATAGATCACTTGGATCGAGTTTGGGTGGTAAGTCCCAATGATGTTTCCGTTTTTCCGAGAGAGAGTTTAAATCATAAAAAGGAAGATGTTCGTCTGGAACTTAAGGGGATTTTGGTGGATGATCGGCAGTTAGGAGCACAGGAATCGTATGAATTGGAACATGGTTTTTCGCAAATAGCCTTTAATATTTCAGCAACGCATTACACCAATCCAGGGGCTATTTCGTATCGTTATCGTCTACACCAATCCAATATGGGCTGGATTCATTCAGAAAGTCCAATTATTCAGCTGCCAGAGCTGGAAGCCGGGAATTATGAGGTAACCATTGAAGCTCTTTACAATCAATTTCCGGTTGATGATCCAGTTGAATTTTCTATTACTGTTCATGCTCCATTGTGGGTAAGGTGGTACATGTTACTATTTTATTTAGTGCTTTGTGGGGTTGTGATTTTTGTGCTTATCCGTTACCGTATTGCTGGAATTCGCTTAAAAGCTCATCAACAAAAAGAGATAAGTGATGCTCAAAACAAGGCTCTTCGTTCACAAATGAATCCTCATTTTGTTTTCAATTCTCTCAATTCTATTCAGCATTTTATTGTGAGTAATGATGCCCGTAAAGCCAATAAATATCTGGCTCGTTTCAGTCGGCTTATTCGAAGAGTTTTAGATAATTCAGATCGAGATCTGGTGAGTGTTTCAGAAGAAGAAGAGTTACTGAAGGATTATTTGACATTGGAGCGTTTACGGCTTAATGAAGCTTTTGACTTTGAGATAAAACTCGATCAACAAATCGATCGCTTAAAAACAAAAATTCCCACCATGCTCATTCAGCCTTTTGTTGAAAATGCCGTTTGGCATGGAGTTGCAAAAATCAACTATCCAGGTAAAATTGAGGTTCGGATTGAGCTTCAAAATAGTTGTCTGATTTGCGAAGTAGAGGACAATGGACCGGGATTCATTGCCTCACAAGAAAAAAAACGAAAATCATACGGATTAACTAATTCATCAGCCCGAACTTATCTCATGGGCGATAAATCGGATTACGAAGTCCGGATAAAGAATAAAACCCAAACCGGAGAAAAGGGAACCCTGGTTTCTCTTAAACTCCCATACACACTTGATCAATGAATACAATAACCGCAATTATTATCGATGATGAAGCCGGTGCAAGGAAAACACTACAAACGCTTTTAGCAAAATACTGTCCCAATGTTAAAGTATTGGATGAAGTGCAGGATGTTACATCTGGATTTGTAGCAATTAATCAACATCAACCTGATTTGGTCTTTTTAGATATCCAAATTGGAACAGAACAAGGCTTTGACCTCTTGAAAAAGTTTAAAATGAGAAATTTTCACCTCATTTTTACAACGGCTTATTCCCAATTTGGACTAGAGGCGATTAAGGAACAAGCTATTGATTATTTGGTGAAACCTATTGATATTGATGAACTCATTCTGGCGGTGTCTAAGGTGCCTCAGAGAAATGAGGGACAATCTTACCAAAGTCGTTTGATTTTACCAACCAACAATGGGCATGAGGTAATTGGCTTAGAGTCTATTTTATACTGTGAGGCAGATAATAATTATACTAATTTGTATTTAACAGATGGACGAAAAGTGGTTGCCAGTAAAACTTTAAAAACCATTGAAAATCAGCTCCCCGAACGATCCTTTTTTAGGACACATCGTTCTTTTGTGGTGAATTTAACCGAAATTCAACTAGTAGGGAAAGGGAAAGACGGAACGGTAACCTTAAAAAGTGGAGACGAGCTATACTTATCTCGCGACCGTAAAGAGGAACTAATTCAACGCTTAGGAACCTTGTAAAGGAGGTTATTTCCCTCTACCAGTGCCACCTCCTGAACCATCTTGCTTTCCGCCTCCGGTTCCATCACTGTTTCCTAAGCCGTTACCTCCTTTTTTCTTGCGAAGGTCGATGGTGTGCTTAATTCCCAACCAAAAAACATAATCCTGATTGTATTCAGCGGGAGCATTTTTACCAATGAACTGGTGATTATAAGTCATTGAAATACCAAAGTTTTTATTGACTTTGAAGGTTGGTCCAACCAAAATTCGATTTTGATTAAAAATATTGTAAACGACATCTTTTCCGGAGGCTAAGAAAATTTCATCTCCTACATTTAACTGAAGTTTACGACCGGCTGTGTTTTTAGAGATCCAAAGTTGAATATTTAAAAACAAACGGTAACGATATCGTAAATTAAAATCACCTGTCGAACTTAATCCACCAGCTGGATCAAGGTTTCTAAAAATTCTTTGCTCCAGTCTAAAACGATGCCCAATACTTACTTTTCCTACCTTTTGTTTCAAAAGAACCTCCTGGTAAGGGCGAAATTCCATGCTACTTAAACTATCCGATCGGTAAAATCCTAAATGGGCAAAACCAGCGGCAAAGCGTAGGTTGGGATTTAGTTGATAAGCAATTCCAGTACGAACAATGTATTGCGAAGGACTGTTAAAAGCGTCCTTGGTTCTAAATCCTCCATCTGTTAACAATGACCAATGCTCTGAAAAATGCAACTTATTGTAATACTGTATCCACTGTTGATTGGAATAATTAATGGATTTTTCTGGAGTTTGGGCCTGCATTGACTGACTCCAAAAGGTGATAAAGAATAAAAGAGTAGCAAGTTGTTTCATTGTAGAAGATTAACCTTTTCTAAGATTGAAATAGGCAGCTAAGATAATGAATCTCCAAGCATTGTTCCAGTCTATTTTTAAAACTGTCCAATGTACAATTGAGAAAGTGTTACTGATGATTTGCTTTAGAGCGGAAGATTTTGAAAGCCGAGTTTCTTTATTTCTTCAGCAAATTCTTGTTTGGTGATGATATCAGATGCTTGATGATTTTTAATCCATAAAACTTCATCGCAAAGGGTTAATACGTCAACAATATCGTGAGATACAACCAATACAGTCAGTCCCATTTTTTCTTTAACTGATAACAAAAGCTTGTAAAGTTTTTGTTTGATTTCAAGATCAAGTGCCGAAAAGGGTTCATCAAGTAATAACAATTCAGACTTTTTGGCCAAGGCCCTTGCGATAGCAATTCGCTGTTTTTGTCCTCCCGAAAGTTGGTTAGGATAGCGTTCCGCAAAGCCTTTCATTCCTACCTGATCTAATACTTCATCCAAGTCAATTTCCTCTCGTTCTTCTTTAGAAAGCGGAAAGAGAATGTTTTGCTTTACGGTAAAGTGAGGAAACAAACTATCCTCCTGAAAGAGATAACCAATATTCCTGTTTTGGGTCTTAACTTTTATCTTTTTAGCTTTATCAAACCATAAAATGTCATTGAATATGATTTGACCTTTGTCTGGATCTAGAAGTCCTGAAATACTGTTGAAAAGTGTCGTCTTTCCTTCACCAGAGTTGCCATAAATAGCGGTGATTTTAGCAGCACTAAAAGATGCATTTACCTCTAAGGAAGTTTGTCCTTCATGCGAATTGATATTTTTAGAAATAGCAACAGAAAGCATTTTATCTCCTTTTACGGTTTAGAATATTAATCACAAAGATAATTCCGATAGATATAGACAATAAAATCAAGGAATAGATGTGGGCAGCTGTATAATCCAATGCTTCTAAATCACTATAAATGGCCAACGAAGCTACTTTGGTTTCTCCCGGAATGTTTCCTCCAATCATCAAAATAACTCCAAATTCCCCCATGGTATGGGCAAAGGTTAGCACTACACCGGTTAAAATGGAATTTTTGATGTTGGGTAAAATAACTTTGGTTAAGGTTTGAAATTTTGATTTACCTAGGGTGTAGGAAATGTTCCAATAATGTTGTGGGACATTTTCAAATGCTTTTTGAATGGGTTGAACCATAAAGGGGAAGCTGTATACAACAGAGGCGATTAAAATTCCGGTAAACGTGAACGGAACGCGAATTCCCAAATCAGCTAAAAAGGCACCAAAAGCATTGTCCGGTGAAAAGGCTACCAAAAGGTAAAAACCGATTACTGATGGAGGAAGAATAATGAGAAGCGTAATTAAACTCTCAGCCAAAACTTTAAAACGTGATTTCCCTTGACTTAAGAAATAAGCAATTGGAACTCCAATGACAAGCAATAGAGCAGAAGTTGCGAGAGCAAGCTTCAGGGATAAATATATTGGTCCTAAATCCGGCATTTACAATCCGTATCCAAATTCGCTGAATATAGTTATACCTTT
>JAKSBJ010000156.1 GCA_022361195.1 Flavobacteriales bacterium | reverse complement strand
CCGTGCTTGTCCTGCAGGGCGCGGGTGGCTTCGCTGAAGCCGATATGTGCGACGTCCCCATCCATGTCAACGCGGGCCTTCCGATTTGAACTGCTTGTGAACTGACGGTCACAAAAGCTTCTTAAGCTGCGGCTCAGCTCGACGCAAAGCGCCAGGCGTTATGAACCATTTGGTCTCACATATTAGATCAAGGTATCATTATTCAATAGATAAGAGACAGGATTGTCACAAATGCCCCGCCCGTCCCGCCGCGATCATCTCGTGGAGACCGCCACCCTTCTTTTCAATCAGCATGGCTTTCACGCCACCGGGATCGAGCGGATCCTCACTGAAGGGCGTCTCGCCAAAATGACTCTCTACCGGCATTTCCCGTCCAAGGATGCGTTGATCCTGGGCGTGCTTCAGGAGCGGGAGCAGGCGGTGAACAATTGGTTCGCGGAGACGCTGAACCGGCCGGGGCAAAAACCGGTGGATCGGCTTCTCTCCCTTTTCACTGCTTTGGAGCAGTGGATTGAGGGCACATCGCCGCTGGGGGCCTTCCGGGGGTGCCTGTTTGTGAAGGCGGCGGGTGAATTTCCCGATCTCGCCGATCCGATCCACGAGCAGGCCGCCATCGCCAAACAGGGCCTGACGGATCTGGTACAGGCCGTTGCGGTGGAGGCCGGTTTCAAGAAGCCAAAACTTCTGGCCCGCCAACTCATGCTTCTGAAAGACGGGGCCATTGTAAGTGCCCAAATTCAGGGTTCCGCCAAACCTGCGAAAGATGCCCGCAAGGCTGCCGAGCAGCTCATTGGCAACTGGCCGAAAAAATCCAAAGCTTCATCCTGAATGCCAGCGCTTAGCTCTTAACACCGCCATCTCAGGAAAATTCGCTAACAATATGAGTCCATAGCGAATTTTAGAGTCATGGGTGGATTCACAATTAGTTAACATCAATGACTTGGACAATGAGACTGACATTTTACATAAAGTCAGTCGCCGCAGCCCTGGACTTGAGTCCAACATTGGTTAACACCTCTTAACCTCTTGTTAAGTAACCGCT
>JAKSBJ010000339.1 GCA_022361195.1 Flavobacteriales bacterium | reverse complement strand
TCTTTTACAAATTGAATTCATTCATTATGACAATGATGAAAAGATAAAAAATATTGAGGCTTACTATAAGTTATTCATGGATTCAGAAAGTAATACGATTGTGCATTATGGTTCTCTATTCCTAAATCCCGGTACTGTACCTAATGATGAAAAACTAATGGAGGAGTTTTATACTAATCCTGAAAAATACTACCAACTTCAATTAAACGGCCGATTCGAATACGAGATAGGAGAAATCTATGAGATTAAAAAGTTTAACGAAAAGGGACAATTAATCTACCAAAGTTCAGGTAATAGCCAACCTTTTACCACCTACCTTTATCAAGATGATCAACTCATCGAGGAAAGTCACACCGGAAAAAGTGGCTTCGATAACCAACTACAAGTACTCGAAACCAGTTCCTATATCTATTTGACCAACGGCCTTCCAGAAAGAATTAATACCTCAATGCATGATGGTAGGAGTAAATACACCCTCTTTGAATACGAATTTCACTAGATAGTCACAATTTAAATTAGGGGAGTTCTTATCTTGAGTCGACATAATAAAAACCCCCTTATGCAAAGAATTCTGTTTTTAGTATTACTCCTCTCGTCCCCTTTGATTTTTGCCCAAAAGGAAAGAGGACTCCCTCTTAACGTTTCATATCTGGGACACTTTAGCTATCAACCTGGAATAAAATTAGGAACCGATTTTATTCTCAATGAACGTATAAAGGAGAAGGAACGAAAAGGAAAGACAAAAAATAGTGCTCACGCAATAGTTTTACAACCTCAAGTAGCTTTTTTCTCTTCACGAGGTACACATTATAGCTTTTTACTCAATGCGGATATAGGGTATCGAATTTCTCATTTAACTCCAGCTGGTTTTTATCATGGATTTAATTTGGGTCTTGGCGCTCTTTATCAATCTCATTTAACCTCTGTCAGTACAAATCTTGGAAGTGGAGAACAAACCGGCAAACAATATGATCGTCGACTCTACTTTATGCCCACCATTAATTATGAATTTGGACAATATTATAATCGTGTAGGTTGGTTTTCACGATTTTCTTCAGGATGGAAATTCAATCCCAACAAAGAATCTTCGGCGGTTATCTTCACTGAATTTGGTCTCCGCATTTACTTAAAAAAATAACAACTATGAAAAGAGAAGAATTTATAAAAAACGTAGCCTTATTGGGTTTATCAGCTCCTTTCATGAATTGGATTTTAACCTCTTGTGAGAAAGATGATATTTTTAAACAGGACTTTGAAGTAAATTTCAGTGGCAAAGTTTTGATTGTTGGATCGGGGGCAGCAGGTTTAATTGCCGGACATTTATTAAAACAATACGGAATTGATTTTGAAATTATAGAAGCCAATCCGGTTTACGGAGGAAGGATAAAAGGACTTTATAATTTTGCAGATTTCCCTATTGATCTGGGAGCTGAATGGATTCATACCGATCCTTCTATCCTATCAAAACTCATCAATGACGATTCAGTAAATGTGGATATGGATATTATTAAATACCGTCCTGAAACCATTTATTTATACGATGATGGTAAGCTGAAAAAACGCAATATGTATAGCAATTTTTATGGTGAGAATAAATTTAAAAATAGCGGATGGTTTGACTTTTTTGACCAATACATCTACCCATCGGTAAGTGATAAAATAACACTCAATAGTCCTGTTAATCAAATTGATTACAGTGGTGATCAGGTAATTGTTACTAATGAGAATGGAGATGAGTTTACTGGAGACAGAGTTATTGTTACCGTTCCTATTAAGATTCTTCAGAACCAAAGCATCAACTTTATTCCGGCATTTGACTCAGGTAGACAAGAGGCCATTGACAAAGTGGATATGCCTGATGGACTCAAGGTATTCATTGAATTCTCGGAGAAATTCTATCCAGATATTCTTAACATGGGTAGTTTGGTGGATTTCTCGGATGATTCAAGCGGAGAACGTATTTATTACAATGCGGCATTTAGAAAAGACACCATTCATCATGTCTTTGCATTGTTCAGTGTTGGAGAAGCTTCTTCGCAATACACAAGCTTAGGATCAGACGATGCTATTATTGAAAAAGTAATGGCCGAACTCGATGAAATTTTTGATGGTAAGGCAACTCAAACATACATACAACACCGCGTTCAAAATTGGTCTGCAGAACCTTATATACAAGGTTCGTATTCCCACTACGGTAACGATTATTCCTCCATAATTGAAACCATCTCAAGTTCTATCAACGGGAAGGTATTTTTCGCCGGTGAAGCCATGACCTCCGAAAATTGGTCAACCGTTCACGGAGCTGGTGAAACTTCTTTTGCTGTTGTAGAAGAAATATTGAAAAATGCCTAATGAACTGAATTAGCAACATTGGACAAATTCCTTTTTGGTAAAAGTGGTACCTTTTGAGTTTATATTCCGTAAACAATGGATAAAGCAAAAACAAACTCAAAAGAATACATCAAACGAATTGGCGAAGTCATCCAGTTTATACACCAAAATTTACATTTGGAACTTAATTTGGCCATTGTAGCGGAAAAGGCCTGCTATTCTCCCTATCATTTTCATCGAATTTTCTCTGCCATAACAGGTGAGTCTCTTAACTCCTATATCAATCGAAAGCGGATTGAGAAATCTGCCGCTCTACTCATGCACCATTCTCAAAAAACCATTAGCGATATCGTTTTTGAATGCGGATTCAACAGTAACTCTTCTTACACCAAAGCATTTAAGAAGTTTTATGGCATGAGTCCAACTGAATTCAGGAGCCAAAGTTCGGAGTATAGCAAGATTGGAAAAACGGTGAGCAAGGACGGACAAATTCAGCTGAGTTTTGACAACTACGTTTGCAATATCAATCATTTAAAAAACTGGATGAATATGAATGCAAACATTGAAGTAAAAGAAATGCCACAAATGAAGTTGGCTTATGTGTCCCACACCGGACCTTTTGAACAAATTGGTGAAGCTTATGGAAAACTCATGCAGTGGGCCGGACCAAAAGGCTTGTTAAATAACCCTGGCTTTAAATGTGTAACGGTACACCATGACGACCCTAACATCACTGAAATTTCTAAAGTTCGCCAAAGTGCCTGTATTACCTTGGACGAAGCCATCAAAGCAGAAGGTGAAATTGGGTACATGACCACGGAAAAAGTAAAATGCGCTGTGGCCAGATTTGAAATTGACTTTTCTGAATTTGAACAATCCTGGCAAAGCGTCTTTATTTGGTTAAATGAAAACGGATACCAAACCGCCAATAAAGATTGTTATGAGATTTTTCATAACGATTTTAACGAGCATCCTCAAAAAAAATGTATCCTGGACATTTGTGTCCCTGTTTTGTAAGACAAATAGCATAATTTTTAGAAACTCAGCTAAAGCTAGCTGAGTTTTTTTTTATTCATAAAAATCTAACTATCAGCAAACTAAAAATTATTTCCATTTTTTTTCAAAAAAAAAGTAGGGTATCCTTTCACTTATGCGGTGTACTAGTAAACGAATTGTTAAACAAATAAAAATCAGACAATGAAAAAGGCATTATTAAGCATCGCAGTTATTACATCATTAGGAATGGTGGCCTGCAACAAAGAGAACATTGAAAGCACAATTTTTGACGAAATTTCATCTGAAGAAGAATCGCTTACTCTTCCTGAATCCGATTTCACGATTACAGAAACAGAACCTTTGGGAGATGTGGTAGATGACCGATACACTTCTGGAATTTTAGAGTATGCAAAAAATGGAGAGGTACTAGCCGTAGTTGATTACAATTTGCAAGAAGATGAGGAGGTAAGTATTATAAAAGAAGAGGGAGATACATCAAAATGTGACATGAAGAAAAAACCTCGAAAAAAAGGAAAAGGGAAAAAAGTAGTGGTTGAACCGATTGTAAAAACCGAGGATTGCGATTACATTGTTTCGGGAGTAGTTAAATTCTTTGACAAAGAAGGAAACTGGAAAGCAACCGTTGATTTCGGAGACGGAAGTTGCGATGACCTTGCTACTAAAACTACAGCAGAAGGAACTGAAGAATTCATCTTGAAAAAACACCCTAAATAATTAAACCAAATAATAAAAATGGGTGGTATCTTTGAAAGGTATCACCCCCATTTCTCCTAACAACTTGACTACAGAAGAATTTAAATCCTGTTTTGATCAGCTTTTTGACCCGATTCGGAACTTTATCTATTACCGTTCGGGAGATGCTGATGTAGCAACTGACATTGCTCAGGAAGCTTTTGTTAAAGTGTGGGAGAAAAAACCAGATTATCATCCCGAAAAGATTAAAGGACTCCTTTATAAAATCGCCAAAGAACTTTGGATTTCGCAATACCGAAAATTAGAGTCGGCCAGAAAATATGAAATGAGTCTCCAATTTAGGAAGGATGTCAATCACCCTGAATCCAATTTGGAATATCAGGAACTAAAACAAAAGTATGAAACAGCTTTATCCAATTTGCCGGAGAAACAGCGTGAAGTTTTTCTCATGAGCAGAATGGAAGAATTAACCTATAAAGAAATCGCTGCACGATTAGAAATCAGTGTGAAAGCCGTGGAGAAGCGGATGCATCAGGCTCTCCAGGACTTGCGAAAAAGAATACCATAATGGAAAATAATCAACCAAATACGGAACCGGATTGGGAAGGGGAAAAAGATTTCTTTTCCAAAGTCGAAATTCCTTACTCTCAAAGTAAAGAGGATGTATGGAAATCGATGCAGGGACTCATACAAGAGGAAGATAAAAGTCCCAAAACTCCAACCAGAGTAGTTCGCTTAAACTGGTTAAAATGGAGTGCCGCAGCAGCTCTTATTTTGCTCATTGGAAGTGGATTATTCATGAAGTTTTACACCATCTCGTATCAAACTACAACTGGTGAATATGCATCACATACTTTACCCGATGGATCTCAAGTTCATTTAAATGCTGAATCTTCTGTTTCTTACGCGCCTTATTGGTGGAATTTTAGCCGTGAAGTAGAATTAGAGGGAGAAGCCTTCTTTGAGGTAGAAAAGGGAGAAAAATTCTCAGTGGTTTCATCCAAAGGTACCACATCCGTTTTAGGTACTTCATTTAATATTTATGCTCGAGATAAAGACTACCAGGTGTATTGTTCAACAGGAAAGGTAAAAGTTGAAAATCCACAATCTCACCCCATTATTTTAGAACCGGGAAATTTTGCCCAACTCAACACAAATGGCAAATTGGAACAAGTCAACAAAAATTCAGAGGATGAAATTTTGGCCTGGCGTCTTAATAAATTCATCTACAACAACACCCCACTCTCTAAAGTTATAGCTGACTTAGAAAGACATTACGATGTTGAAATTGAATTAGAAAATCCAACAGCGGGGCAAGAACTTTATACGGCTATTTTTAATCGAAGTGAGGCGGTTGAAGACATTGTCGAGATAATTTGTCTTAGCTTTGAATTTGAGTTTGAAAAGAGTCAAACCAATTCATTCATCATAAAATAAGCTGTGTTTTAGCCCTTGAAAAAAGGAATATTATATCTGTTCTTTTTTGTACTGATTGCAACAAAGGTACAGGCACAAAACATTGCCTTAAACTACCAAAATCTTCCGCTCAATGAAGTATTGATCGACCTCAACCAGAGGTATGATGCTCAAATTTCCATTAATTCATCCATTTCTGAGAACTGTCAAATTACTTTAAGTGGTCAATATGACAATATGCTTCAAGCCATGAAAGCACTGGCCAAAGAATGTAACTTGGAAGTCACTCAAGTAGGCAATGTCTATACTTTTCAACAAAAAAAGCCAACAACAGCCACTAAAACAGCAAAAAAGCCCCCCCTTCACCTCTTTCAAGGAACCGTAATTGATGGCCTAACAGGTGAGCCTCTTCCCTTCAGTCGTGTTGAGACTGGATCAACCATCTTATTAGCAGATGAAAACGGAAAATTTAGCTTTAAATCCGAAAAATCTTCCGAAACAATTCTGTTCCGACACTTGGGATACGGGATTCTGGACACAAGCCTCCATCATCAATCTCAATTACAAATACAACTGAACCCTAAAAGCTTTGGTCTGAGTACCATTATTGTTGACAATAAACCAACTAGTTCTCCCAGTCCTATTCACCTCCCAACTATAGGTCAAAGCGCGGGACACATTAAACTCAACGACATTGCTACTCAACTCATTCCGGGTAATGACAATAATATGATCTTTAATCACCTTCGTCTTTACCCCGGAATTATGGCTGCCGGTGAAAGTATTTCCGATTTTATAACGTGGGGATCATACAAGGGACAGGGGCAAATTATTTACGATGGAATTAGCCTTTTTAGTGGCTCAGGAATTAATGATGATATAGGAAGAGTAAATCCATTAATGATAAAGAACATTGAGGTTTACAAAGGCGGATATAATGTGGATAAAGGTGATCGCATTGGAGGAATAATGCTAATTGATAGTAAAAATGGTGACCGAAAAAAGCTAAGTGGAAACATTAGCTTGAACAATCAAGTGGCTGGAGGTAGAATAAGTATTCCATTGTTTAACCACTCCTCTACCCTCCAAATCGCAGGCCGAAAATCCTATTATGAACTCTTGGATTTTAAACCCCAAGTAACCCGTAGAGCCAATAGAATTGTACCCCAATATCAATATGGCGATCTCAATTTAAAATTCACTACAGTTTTTAAAAACAAGGATTTACTGGAAGTCAGTTCCATTTTAAGCAAAGACACTTACAAAGAAAGTTTTAATCGAAAACAAACTTTTGAATATCAAAGTAATCTCTCCATGTTATCATCTCAAATTGGTGGTTCAATACAATACACTCGCCAGGGTAAAAAAGGAGGTAACACAAAGCTACAATTGGCCCAAAGTCAATATCATCTAGAACGAACTTCCTTTTTTCAATTTAAGGATATTATAAACCCAAATTCTGATAAATCAGAAATAGACAAATGGGACAATCAAATCGAAGAATATTCGGCCCGAATCATCCATAATTTTGCTTCAGCTCGTAAGCAAAACATTCAATTATCTGCCGCTTATATTCACAATCAATCCAAATTTAAATTGGACTCGGCTGACAATGAACTAAAGGACTTTGATCAAAAGTTAGATCGCCTCTCATTTTACTTCAAAGACAATATTCAATTTGCTCCAATTTTTAATGTGCAAGTGGGACTCAAAGCTGATCTTCCACTTTCAACACAAAAGGTATATCTCCAACCTAGGGTAGATGGTCAATTGAAGCTTAGTAAAAAATTAAAACTCAATTTTGGATGGGGAATCTACAATCAGTTTATTGGTCAACCTTTGGTGTTAGATGAATTTGGTAATCAAACAGAAATTTGGCAGATTTTTGATGGAAAAGCATTAAAACCTCTACAATCCATGCACAATGTAGTTGGATTAGCATACCATACTAAACGCTGGGAAATTGGACTGGAAGGATACTATAAAACAATTTCTAATCTTAGTCGATTTGTTGCTGAGACCGACTCTATTACGGCTACCTCCTTTCAAGGAAATGCCATCGCTAAAGGAGTGGATTTTTTCCTCAAATTTCGATTCTCCGAACATGAAATGTGGACTTCTTACTCCTTAGGAGAAATAGAAGAACAGTTTAGCGGAAAAGATGGAGAAACAATCACTCAACTAGCTCCTCATTCTCAATTACATGAACTCAAGGTAGCTACCGCTTTTAATTTTTCTCCTTTTCACCTTACCGCAACTTATGTTTACGGATCAGGATTGCCCAACAGCCTCAAAAAAGATTCGGATATATTAAGTCCTTATCACCGCATGGATGTTGCTTTTCAATACCGTTTTAAGGTTAAAAAAACGAATTTCCAAACGGGATTCTCCATTCTCAACGTTTTCAATTATAAAAACACCCGATTGGGCCAATTCACCCGCTTTCCAGATGGTTCCATACAACCAACTCTCGGAATTCCTTTTACCCCTAACATCTATTTGAATTTGAGTTTTTAAATTAGTAAGATGAAAAAACTCAAGCGGTTTACATTTGTCTATTTCATACTAAGCATCTCACTAATAAGTACATTCTGTTATTTAGATTATCATTCCTTGAATAGAGGATCTTTGTTTCACAACCTCAGTTCAACCCAACGAAATTTGGTTAGAACCGAAATTGTAGCAACCATTGCGGTAGCTCCTATTTCCTATATTTTTAGTACAACGAACCTAGCAAAACCCAGAAATCCGAAAACTTCAAAACTGACAACATCCATGTTCATTGGCCTTATTCCCTCATACCTTTTCTACATTAAGATTTTGGGCATGTGGTCACAACTAATGCAAGTCTTTATACGGAAGCGAAGAAAGTCTCCTCAATCATGAAATTCACAGCTCAAATTTATCCTGTCCCTTTTCACACTTGTAAAACCATTGATTTGTGTCTGGATAAAGCCGTACCTGAAATTCGCTTTCAATACATTCGTATTTCCCAGGCAGAATTGGAAAAACCTTTGCTCAACTTAAAAATTGATACAGAAGGTAGTCCTTTCAAGCAGGTAATGACTTTAGACAAGTTCTTATTTGCTGGGTTTGGAAGTCAATTCATTGTTTTTGACTTAGAACATCTCAAACTGATTTCACAAATGGAATTCGAAGGTTATTTTGGTTCTTTTTCAATGGATAAGGAAGATATTTTTATTGCAACTGACTCAGAAATATATAAACTCAATTTAGCCGGAGAGCTTATTTGGAAGGCAGGAAATTTGGGAATTGATGGTGTTATTCTACACAATTTAGCACCAGACGAAATTCACGGAAGTGGAGAGTGGGATCCTCCCGGAGGATGGGAAGATTTTATTCTGGACAGAGAATCTGGAAAGAAAAAATAAAATGAAGGAACGTACAGCAATTGATCAATTAGTTGAAGATCTTTTTAGACATGAGTCGGGAAAGATGGTTGCTGTATTAACGGGAATTTTGGGTGCAGAAAATCTCTTACTGGCCGAAGATGTTGTTCAGGATACATTGATCGAGGCGATTAAAAACTGGACGTATAAAGGAGTTCCTGACAAACCTAAAAGTTGGCTATATAAAGTAGCTAAAAACAAAGCATTTAACATTCTTAAACGAAAGTTGCATCATCAAAAATACATCTCTGAAACATCGTACCTCCTCCAATCCGAAGCCCCAGCAGATTCTTTGGAAAAGTTGTTTTCAGAGCAGGCCATTAAAGACGATCAACTTAGATTGATGTTTATGTGCTGCCATCCTTCTATCTCAAAAGACTCTCAAATTGCACTTATACTAAAAACACTTTGTGGCTTTAGTATTGGGGAAATTGCAAAAGCTTTTTTATCTAACAATGAAAACATTACCAAGAGATTAGTTCGAGCACGAAAAACCATAAAAACCAATCAAATTCCTTTTGTAGTTCCGCCCGAAAATGAATTAGTAAAAAGAACAGACGCCGTTTTGGAAGCCATTTACCTCTTGTTCAATGAGGGCTATAGTGCTTCTCAAGGTGAGGAGGTTATTCGACAAGATTTATGCAAGGAAGCCATTCGTCTGGTAGAAATCATTATTGAACATCCATCTATCCCGGAAAACACTAATGCATTTGCTTTACTGGCTTTAATGCAATTAAATACTTCTCGTTTCAACGCTCGTGAAGATGAGCAGAAAAATATCATAACACTCGAGTTTCAAGATCGATCAATTTGGGATTATGAACTAATGGAAAAAGGCTTTCAACATTTAAACAAAGCTTCAAAAGGAGAGTTTATCTCCGTTTACCACATTCTGGCCTCTATCTCAGCTTATCACTGTTCGGCCAAAGATTTTGACTCAACCAATTGGCAAGGAATTTTGCATTTGTATGACAAATTATTGGAGTTAGATAATTCTGCAGTGGTGGTGATGAACAGAGCTATTGTTCTTTCAAAAGTAGAAGGTGTAGAGATTGCTCTTGAAGCATTAAAGCAAATCAAAAACGATAAAACCATTCGTTCTAATTATCTTTTTCATACGCTATTTGCTGAATTTTCTTTTCAATCAAACTTAAAACACCAAGCTATCGACTCCATTAAAAGAGCGATTGAATTTGCCCCTATAGAGAGCGAAAAAAGAATGCTGACCCAAAAGTTGATCCTTTTTTCGCAAGAAAAAAATACATCCATGTCCTTATAGATCAATCTCGATTGTCCTAAGGGAAATAACAACTAAATTTTATTTAAGATGAAAGAATTTTTATTGATCGTTAGAACCGAAGGCAGCGTTTGGAAAGATTTATCTCCTGAACAATTGCAAAGACACATGGAACACGGAAGTGCTTACATTGGAAATTTGGTGAAAGAGGGAAAACTCAAAAACGCTAATCCGGTAGAAGATAAAAACAGCCGTTTGGTAAGACCCGAAGATGGAGTTTTAAAAGATGGACCATTTAACGAATCTAAAGAAGTTTTAGCTGGCTATTTCCATATTTCTGCAAAGAGTATGGAAGAAGCTGTTCAAATTGCTAAATCCAACCCAATTTTTGATGACATCCCAAGCCAGATAGAAATTCACTCGCTCATGCCAATAGGCGGGAATTAACTCAAACTAATCAATGAAATGGCGGTGTAGGTAGAACTTACATCGCCTTTTTAGTTTAAATATACCGACTAGCCCAAGTCGAAATCATTTGCCCAACATAATCCGAATCTTCTTTTCGACTCAACAAATGATCAGCCCCATCCAATGAAATAAAGCTCTTTGGATGCCAGGCAGCTTGATAAATTTGTGCTGCATTCTCAATTCCAACAGTTGCATCTTGTGGAGAGTGTAGTACCAACAGTGCCTTTCCTAAATGACGTAAGGTATCGGACATATTTTGTTCGTTTATGTCCTCTAAAAAATGTTTTTGAATGGTAAAGTCTCGTCCACCAATACTCACAGTGGCAATTCCTTTTTCTGAGATTTCATCTAAACCGTCTTTTAATAAATGAGAAACGTGTTTTGGATTAGATGGTGCTCCAATAGTTGCTACCGCCTTTACAGACTCCAGCTGTTTAGCTGCAAAAATAACAGCTGCACCACCCAATGAGTGTCCCACTAAAATTGCAGGCGCAGCATAATTCTCTTCCAAAAATTTAGCGGCTGAAATCAAATCCTCTACATTCGATGAAAAGTTGGTATCCTGAAAATCACCTTCACTTTCCCCTAATCCTGTGAAATCAAAACGTAAAACGGCAATCCCATTATCTCTTAACGACCGTCCAATGGTTCGGACAGCAGTTAAATTTTTATTACAAGTAAAACAATGAGCAAAAAGCGCATATCCCCTTATTTCTCCCTCCTCAGGTAATTCAATTCGGGCCGATAGACTTTGGCCTTTAGCATTGTGAAAAATGACTTTTTCGCTCTTCATAATTAATCTGCTTTTAAATACAATTGTCAGTTAATGCCCATTAGATCGACTAAGTTTTCAAATCCTGACAAAATAAATTTACGCTAAAAGTCTATCTTTAGTCAAGAGCATTAACCCATGGAAAAATTACTCAAAGAAATAAGAGCTTGCCGATTTTGTGAACCTGATCTACAATTGGGAGCTAACCCTGTTTTACGAGCCAGTAAAAATTCGCGAATTTTAGTAGTGGGACAAGCTCCCGGAACACGTGTTCACAATACCGGAATTCCATGGAATGATCCTTCGGGGATTCAATTGCGAAAGTGGCTAAACGTCACAGACGAACAATTTTACGATCCTGAAATTTTTGCAATTGTTCCAATGGGCTTTTGTTATCCTGGAAAAGGGCGATCGGGCGACTTACCACCTGATCCGCGTTGTGGCCCCAAATGGCATCCATTATTATTAGAGAAGATGCCCAATATAGAGTTGGTGTTACTCATTGGAATGTATGCTCAACGTTATTATTTGGGAGATAAAGCCAAACGTACTTTAACTGAAACAGTATCGAATTTTGAAGAGTATATTCCTCGCTATTTTCCAATGCCGCATCCTTCTCCACGCAACCGTTTCTGGTTAAAGAAAAACGAATGGTTTGAGGATAGCCTGGTTCCGATTTTGAGAGAAAAAGTAGCTAAATTAATTCCTTAGTCTATTCCTCTTCCAATTGGCTTTCTGCTTTATATTCTTGAGCAATAGTGCCCGTTAAACGCAGAAGATCGTAATGCGTTTTAAGGAGGTCAAAAAGGCGGTCGTAATAATTTAATCGTGCCTGCTGATAAGAAACTCGAATGTCGTTTAGATTAAAAACATTAATGAGTCCACCATCGTATTTATCCTTCCCCAAGTCCCATAATAGTTTGGCGTGATGTACTTTTCGCAAACTCATATCTTCTATTTGTGATTGAGTTTGATACAATTCAAAAACAGATCGTAATTGATGTGACATGCTCAACTGCAACTCCTCAATTTGTAAACCAGCTATTTGTTGTTGGATTTTAGCGATTTCTATATTACGCTTACGCTGAAGACCATTGAACAAAGTATAACGAACACTAACACTTCCCGAGTAGTTTATGCTGTTGGTACTAATAGACATTTCATTTTCCCCAAAAGATTGAATGTAGCCCACCGATGGTGTAAATCCAAGATTTAAAGATACCATTGGGTACAAAGCACTTTTTTGCCCCTGCACGTTGAGTTCCTGCAACTCAAAATTGATAAATTGATTTTTGAGATTTTGATTGTTGGCAAACATATATTCTCTCAATTCACCATAAGTAGCTTTTGGTACATCAAACTCCATTAAATCGGTTAATTGGTATTGATTTTCAACATCCTCTCCCATCACTAAGTTTAAATTACGTAAGGCGTTCTTGTAATTCAATTCCTGTAAAATCAAGTTGGAAGAATCAGTCAACACTAAATTCTCAAACTCCAACACATCAAGTGAGGTGCTCAATCCTAAATCACCTTTTAAATGAAAATACTTCAATTTGTCCTGAGAGTAATTGAGCAAATCACGGGTAATATCCAACTTCCGGTCTTGCAACAACGCACTGTAATAGGCAATGATGACATCGTAAATTGTAGTTTCAATCACAACAATGGCATTTCCTTTAGTTTGCTCTTCTAACTGCTCAAAACGTTCCTTCTTGATTCTAATTCCGAAACCATTAAAAACCGTCCAACTCATATCCAATGATGGAGAGAAATTATCGTTGAAAACCACTCCTGGAAAGAAGGTTGCTGGGTTATTGGTATTATCAGTTAAGTTTGCCGCATTGGTTAAGTTCAAAGAAAAGGTAGGTGACATACCAGCCATTCCCCAACTGTTTTGCTGCTTAGAAACATCTAAATTGGCTTTTACCAATTTGATTTGATAATTGTTCTCCAAAGCCTTTTCAATAGCTTGAGTAATACTCAAATCTTCCTGTGCAAAAGAGGATAATCCTCCTGCTAAAAACAAGAACAAAAACAATTTACGGATCATAGTTCCTCCTCCTTTTCTTTTTGTTTATGCAAATTCACCATAGCTGGTTCCAATTCTTTTCCATTCCCTACATCTAAATTCCTCCACGGAAGTTTCAACAACTTCCCAAAACCTTTTTCTGGCAAGAAAACATAGATAGGGAACAGCACAAAACTGAGTAAATAAATCCACAGTGAAGCAGTTAAACGAAGCGCCCCAACCACAACGTTCTTTTCTTTATTAAAAGCATAATTCCATGCTCGTTTAAAATCGACATTTGCTAAAATAATGGTTGGGAAAAAGAATAAGATGAACACTGTCCCAAACAATAAACCAAATGCAATAGAGGTAGCCATTGGAATAAGGAATTGAGCTTGAAAACTCGTTTCCATTAAGAGTGGTAATAAACCAGCAACAGTAGTAATTGTTGTCAGTAAAATAGGTCTAAAACGTGACTTAGCTGCATCTTTAGCCGCCGGAACGGGCTCCATGCCATCCAACAAATTACGGTTGTACTTATCTAGGAATACAATGGAATCGTTGATCAAAATTCCAATTAATGCGATCATTCCAAAAGCACTCAAAATGGAAACTGGTAATCCTACTAACACATGTCCCAAAATTCCACCGGCAACTCCAGCAGGAACCACCAACAAAACCAATAAAGCCTGTGAAACTGATTTAAAGTTGAGGGACATAATGAGAATCATCACAGTAAAGAGAATCAAAACATTCACCATCATAGAATTCATGGCCTTTGTACTTCTTTCTCCCTGCCCTCTTTGAATAATATCTACCGCTGGAAATTCGGCATTAATTAACGGAATAATATCATTTACAATTTGTGAATTCACCTCCCCAACTTTAGTAGGATCTTCCACATTTGCATCAACAACAATCTCCCTTCTGCCATCTCGTCGTTTTAAACTAACAGGACCTCTTTTAACCGAAGTTGTCATTAATTCGGACAATAGAATTTGTTTTCCATCAGCAGTTTTTATGCGCATATTGTCCAAATCAAACTGATCTTCTCTATCTTCTCCAAAGTATCTGACCCACACTTTTATTTCATCAGTTCCTAAAATGACTTTTTGTGATTCCTGCCCAAAAATTCCCTGCCGAACCTGACGGGTTACTTCGTAAAAGCTTAGCCCATAAAAATCAGCCTCTGGCTTCATTTTGAGATTGATTTCCTTTCTCCCCAAAGGCTCATTATCCTTTAAGTTATTGATCAATGCGATTTCACTCAAATACTCTTTAAATCGATCTTTTGCCAAACGAATTTGTTCATCATCACTTCCGGTAAAGGAATATTCGATGGGTTTTCCAAAGGTGTGAATGGCCCCTCCTATGTACACATTGGTTGCCAATTTGGTATTTTCGATGGTGTTGATCTTTCGCATAACGCGTGACATCAAAGAATCTACCGGGGTAGCTTTTCCTTCGCCATCAATAACCATGGTAATAGAACCTGTATGGAACCCAGACTCACCAATATTAAAGGAATTCCCTAAAGTCAATGAATGTTCCGACAGAAGAGTATCTCCGGTTTCAGCCGCTAACTCCTCATTCGCCTCCAAAATCATACGTTCTGATTCTACTAACCAATCACGTGTTATTTCTTTTCCAGTACCTTGGGTAAAGGCTACCTCCAGGAAGATTCTGTCAGGCTTAATTTCTGGAAAAAAGGTAAAATTGATGAAGCCATTTACGCTTAATGCAATCACAGCCACGGTAAACAGCAAGGGCATTAATACATAAGCTCTATAACGTTTCACCACAAATACCAACACATCCATAAAAATTTTGTCCTTTAAATAACTGATGGACTGAGTGATTTTAGAACGAATGGCAAAGCGAGCTGTACCTTCTTTAGTTTTCGAGAGCACCTTAACACTCGCCAGGTGAACCGGTAGAATGATAAAAGCTTCAATTAAAGAAAACGCCAGAGCCAGAATTACAACAATTGGCATTTCCCGCATCATTTCCATATTCTCTACAAACAATAGAATTGAGAATGCAGCAATGGTTGTTAAGACGGATGTGAATACAGATGGCATTACCTCCATCGCCCCATCTAAAGCCGCTTTAAAAGGACTTTTCCCTCTTTCAAAATGAGAGTAAATATTTTCGGCAATTACAATTCCATCATCCACCAAAATTCCCACCACCAAAATCATCCCGAAAAGGGAAATCATATTAATGGTTAAGCCCATTGCCGTGGCGATGATAAACATTCCTAAAAAGGAGAATGGAATTCCAAATGCCACCCACATGGATAAACGGGTACTAAGGAAAAAACCAAGCACGATTAAAACCAACACTAAACCGACAAGTCCATTATTGGTTAAAAGGTTTATACGATCTTCAAGTGAAGCTGCATATTCGTATTCCATATCAAGCTGTGTCGCCAAACCTTTTTCATTGTATTTTTTAATGTAATCCTTAATGAAATCAGTCATTGCACCCAAGTCCTGATCGGGTGTTTTTTTGATGTCGATAGAAATAGCAGGTTCACCCTGATTAAAAACTTCAATAGAACTTTCGGAAAATGCTAAGCGAACCGAAGCTACGTCGCCAATGGTAATCTTTTCACCTTTTGCGGTAGTTCGCAACACGATCTTCTCAATTTCTTTAGGATCTGTAGTTCGTTCTCTTGATCGAATCACCAACTCTTCTTTTGAGTTTCGGAGAATACCCCCAGTTAAATCCTGATTGTTTCGTTGAACTGCCAACTGAATTTCATCAATCAAAATATTGTAACGCAACAGGTCATGTTCCCGAACTTCCACGATCATTTCGGTCTCCGGAAACCCACGTAAATCAATAATTGAAATTAAACCAGATGCAAAAAGATCATCCTCAATTTTATCGGCTTCGCGTTTTAATTCCCATAAATCACCCGAACCGGTTAAACCAACCGTTGCCACCATTTCAGACATGGGGTTAGACTTAAGCCTTTTGATTACCGGCTTTTCTGCACCAACAGGAAAAGAGTTAATACTGTTTACCCCATTTTCCACATCCTTATACACCTCATCCATGTCTGCATTTTCATATCCTTTGATACGAATAGTAGCCATGTTTTCAGAAGAGGTTGAAGTGATTTGCTCAACTCCATCAATCCCTCTTAATGCCTGCTCAATTTTAATGGTCACACCTTCTTCCATCTCTTCTGGAGAAGCTCCAGGGTACACCACAGAGACAATTACTGTGCGTGGATCCAATTCCGGGAAAAAGGATTTGTTCATCCGAAGAAAGGAATAAATACCAAACATCAAGGTAACGATGATCATGGCATTTGCCCATATCGGCTGCTTTATAAAAGTTCCTAATAATGTTCTCATCGTCTTACCTTAAGATAATTCCGTATTTAAGTGTGTCCGAATAGTTCATCACCTCCTGAATGATGACATATTGATCATCTTTTAAACCGCTCACAAAAACGCCTTTTTCGTTTTCATTTAATACCTGAACAGTTTGTTTCTTCAAAGAGGAGTCCTTTTTGGAGTATAAATAAACCTGATCGTCCATTACCCCATTGGCAGGAATTCTAATTCCACTGTAATCACCTGTTTGGTTGATTTCGACTCGTACGTACTCTCCTTGAATAAACTGTTCACCTTCGGCAGGAATGGCTTTTAAATACACATCAACTGACTGGGTATTTCGATTAATTACCTCTGAAATTCGGACTACTTTTCCAATTCCTTTCTCAGTTCCGTCTGTCGAATAAATCTTACCTTCAGTTCCAATTTCAATTAAGGACAATTGAGAAAGTGGAATTGAAACAGGAACTTCGTAATCTCCGGTTTCGACAATTTGCATGATTTTAGCACCAGGATTTACCACTGCAAAGTCATTCATATACACCTCGGTAATAACACCAGAAAAGGGAGCATAAACCTGAAATTTACTCAATTGTTCCTCCAAACTCTTTATACTAAAGTACTCCCCAATAATATTTCGATTGGATAAAAAGATCTTCTCTTTTTCACTTTTCCACGCTGGTAATTGAGGAAGAGGTTTATTTAATTTTATTTGATCAATATAATCCTTCCATTTTTGATATTCAGAACCAAAATCTACTTTAACATCCGGGAGGATATTGGCAATAAGATTTATGAAATTGCTCTTTCTGGCTCCAATAGAATAACGAGACTCTGCGTCATTGATTCTAAATAAAAGATCGCCTTTCTTGAATTTAACCCCCGGCTTTATTTTATGTTTTCCGCTAATTAATTTCCCTTGAACTTCACAGGCTATGTCAATCGTATTAAAGGAAGAAATGGTTCCATATCCCCCTGTTTTAAACTGTTCGCTTTCATTTTTGACTTGAAGTGCTTCCAAATGAGGGACGTAAACTTCTTCTTCTTTTTGCTCTTCTTTTTCGCCTCCACGACCAAATAAAGCCCAGAATACCAAAACATTAATCAATACAAAAAGTGCTATAACTGCAATATGTCGGATTTTCATTGGATGAATTTATTTCAAGACAAAACTATGGATTAGAAATATCTCAGCTGCTGGTTTTCTTGAATTTGACTCAGAAAATCAATCAAATCAAATTTCTCGCAAATGAAAAGTTAATTCCTATCAACAAAACTCCACTAAAAAGCACAAGCAACTAAAATTCAACAAATTAAATACTAAAATCCTTACTCCACACTTAATTTTATGCGATTTTCGCAAATAAATAAACTTCGATGCGTTTTTCAATTTAAAAATGGTGTTAATCGCAAGTAGTTTTGTCCCAACAAAAATTAATTCACCATGAAAAACACAAAAACAATCTTTTTATCCCTTTTGTTTATCTGTTTCACATCATCTCTCTGGAGCCTGAACCTGGCTGTTTATGGAATGAAAGTAAACAACTATTCACTATCCTCTTCGGCTTTGGAAGAATTGTGCAGAGAAGAATCTATTGGTTTAACTAATCTTGAAATATTATCTGAAAGAGATATGGTAGAACAATTGGGTTATCATCCCGAGCTTAAAAATGTCTCAAAACGAAAATTGTTAAAGCTAGGCAATTCTTTAGCGGTTGACTATATCCTCTCGGGTTCAATGAAAGTGAAAGAAGGAGCTATGATTTATCACTTTGAACTGCTCAATGTTCCGAATGCCTGCTATGAAACGGAGAATGAGCTAACCTTCACCTTTAATGAAAAGCAAGTGAGACGAATGGTTCGTATTACCCTTCGTGACCTGTACGATTACTTCTACCAAATCGAAAATCAAATCACCTTTCAACAGTAAAATCCTAAACGATGAAAAACATTTATATCATTATCATCACACTTTTAAGCTCCTTATTTTTTGCTTGTGAAAAACAGCAAACTCCAAAAGCTGAATTAAAGGGCAAATGGGAATTGCAGCAAAGAGAACTCTTTGTACAAGACAGTTTAAACGGTTCTTTCTCTTATGACGAGCCATCCGTTTTCTACGAATTCAGAACTGACGGCACCAATTCTGGAGAACTGATTATTTCAGAAGATGGTCTGAATGAAAGCTATTCTTATAGTCTTGAAAACGAAACATTCATTACAACCACTTCTTTCCTGAATTTTAAAATTGAACAATTAACAACAAATGAATTAACTCTTTCTCAGACCTACAGTAATAATCGATCGGTTTATTATTTTGGACGCTAGCATTTGTATGAAGGTAGAAAATGGGACAAAACTATTTTCTACCTTTAAGCCATTCCAAACTAGAACTATGAATCGATTTTTGTTTTTTCTATTGAGTTTAATGGCATTACCAACATGGGCCCAAGATCAAGAACCCTATTTGTCAAATCAAACTTATACTTACGATGAGCTAATAGCTGAATATCAAAAATTGGAAGAACAACATCCTGAAATGTGTGACTTACAATCACATGGTTATTCAGACTATGGAAAGGAAATGCGCCTTTTCATTATCTCTAAAAATGGATTTGAACCGAGTAATTTCAAGAATAAAACCGTCATTTTAATCAACAATGCTATTCACCCGGGAGAACCTTGTGGTGTGGATGCTTCGGTAAAACTATCAAAAGACCTCTTAGCCAATCCTCACACCATTTCAGAGGAAGTAGTAATTGCAATTATTCCTATTTACAATATTGGTGGTGCACATAACAGAAATTGTTGTAGTCGCACCAATCAAAATGGTCCAGAAGAATATGGTTTTAGAGGAAACGCTAAAAACCTCGATTTAAACAGAGATTTCATTAAGGCTGACAGCAAAAACACTGCTGCTTTCTACAAAATCTTTCATTTACTCAATCCTCATATTTTCATTGATACACACACTTCCAACGGAGCCGATTATCAGCACACTATGACCTTGATCACCAGTCAGGTCAACAAAATGAATCCGTTGCTTAAAAGCTACACTGAAGAAAATCTTAACCCCTACCTTTTTAAAATGATGGAAAGCAATGGTTACCCAATGGTTCCTTATGTTCATTCGGTTGATAAAATTCCTGATAATGGGATTATGGATTATTTGGAAACTCCTCGTTATTCAACAGGCTACACGAACCTATTCAATACCATCAGTTATGTTTCCGAGGCGCATATGCTTAAGTCCTATGAAGATCGTGTTGAGTCAACATATCTTTTACTTACTCTCATCCATCAATACGCTAAAGAACATTCAAAAGAATTGAGAGAGTTAAAACAAAAAGCGGATTTGGAAATTGCTCAAAAAAATGAGTTTACCATTAGCTGGAAATTAGACACTACAAAATATGAAATGATCGATTTTATGGGCTATGAAGCAGAATATAAACCCAGTAATGTCAGTGGAGCTGATCGTCTATTTTACAATCATGAAAAACCTTTTACAAAGCAAATCAAATATTTTAACCACTACAAAGCTACTGCTGTGGTTCAACGACCGAATTATTATATCATTCCAAAAGCCTGGGAGAAAATTGTTGACCTATTAAAAGCCAATAAAGTTGTTGTTTATGAATTAAATCAAGAAACGGAAATGGATGTTGAAATGTACTACATTGCCAGCTTTGAAACCATTAAAAAACCATACGAAGGTCATTATCTCCACCATTCTGTTCAAGTCCAAAAAGAAAATAAAAAAATGATTTATCAAGCTGGAGATTACGCTGTTCCGTGCAAGAGCATTAATGCTCGTTTTATTGTTGAAACTCTAGAGCCACATGCAACAGACAGCTATTTAGCCTGGAATTATTTTGATGCCATTCTACAACAAAAAGAGTGGTATTCGCCTTACGTCTTTGAAGATGAAGCTGCCGAACTCTTAAAAACCGATAAACAACTAAAAGCTCGTTTTGATCAAAAACTAAAAGAAGATGAGGCTTTTGCTAAAGATCCCTCGCAGCAACTGTATTTCATTTTCAAAAACTCGGTGCACTATGAACCAACACATAACCTCTACCCTATTGCCCGATACAATGGTGAAATTGGTAGTGACCAGATTAAATAAAATCTATTTTCTTTTTCGGTAGAAATACAACATCAGAACAGGTAAAAAGAATAGATCAGCAAAAAGGGCAAAAAATAGTGTACAGCTGATTAGCAAGCCAATGTAAAAAGTTCCCAAAAAGTCCGATAACATCAATAAAAGGAAACCTGAACAAAGAATAAGCGTTGTCAAAATAATAGCCCTCCCTGTTGATAAATAAGTCCGTTTGAGGGCATATAAAAAGCTTTTACCTTTATTCATTTCTATCTTAAACTTACTCATGAAATGAATTGTGTCATCCACAGCAATACCAAAGGAAATGGTGAAAATAACCGCTGTTGAAACGGTTAAGTTAATTCCTGTAAAACCTAGAATTGCTGACAGCATTAACATGGGCAAAATGTTTGGAACAATGGCAATTAGGACAATTTTTAAGGAACGATACAAAAATCCCATGAGTACGGATACAATAAAAACCGCCAAAATCAATCCCAAAGCCAATTTATGAGATAAGCTACTCATGTTTATGTCCAATAAATGAGCCGTTCCTGTTACCCTAAATTCAACCAATTCCTGATTGATATTCTCAGCCATAAAGTCATTCAATTGCTCATTTCTGTCTCTAATTTCATACAACCCAACATCTCCCAGGGTACTACTTATTCGACCGTATTCTCCCGTAGAATCAACAAACAAAGCCAAGCGACCTTCTTTATCGTATTTTTTCATCGTTTGTAAAAACTGCTCACTGTCTTCTTTATCGGGAAGGACATAATAAGCTTGTTGACCACCATGCTCGGTCCTATTCGCCAATTTTAAAGCAGAAACGACAGAATAAGTTTGTTTTAAGCCATACTCATCTCTTAAGTACTGCTCCATTTTATCCATCTCACACAGCACTTCATAATCAGTGATTTTCTTTTGATCATCCTTCACTATCACTGCCATCTCAAAAGGACGTAATCCCATTAATTCCTGATCAAAATAATCGTAGTCTTTTCGCAACTGACTTTCTTTTTTCAAATCCTCCAATAAAAAGTAATTGGATTCAACCATGAATAAACCAACTAAACTAACAGCTATAATTCCAACAAACCCTAAAAAGATGGATCGTCGAAAACGTAAAACCTGAATAAAACTTCCATGTAAAAAACGGAACCAAATGTTCTTAGCTGTTGCCTTAAAGGCAACTTTAGGCGGCTTAAGTAAAACTAATATTGCCGGCAAAAGTGTATAAGCCAAAACAAAGGAAAACATTACTCCAGCCGCTGTATACAAACCAAACTTACGGATGGGAATCATGTTGATGGATAGCAAGGTTAAAAAACCAACCGAGGTGGTAACAGAGGTCAACAAAGTGGCAAAACCAACTTCACGATACGCTAGTTTAATGGCACCAAACTGCGTATTACCATTCCGTAATTCATCAAAATATTTGGAGACTAAGTGAATGACATCTGACATGGCCACAACAAAAATTATGGATGGTAAAACCGTCAGTACAAGATTAATAGGTTGTCCCATCAATCCCATAAAACCAACAATCCATAACATAGAAAGGGTCACAATAGTTAATGGAACCAACACTCCCCATATTGACCGGAAAGAAAAAATGAGGAAAACAATGACCAGCATAAATGAAATACCAATGAACTGTACAGTTTCAAACTGCATTTTGTTGACATAATACCCCATTCCAATGGTTCGGCCAGCATATTTAAAGTCTTCAAAAGCATAATGATCCAATAAACCATCTATCCGCTCTTTTAAAGCATCACATTTCTTCTTTGCCAAATTAGAAGTATGCTTTACATAAACTAAAAGGGCATCTCCCTTTTTGGAGATGAACCGGTTTATCAACTCAGGTCGATTATAAATTCGCACCGAATCACTTTCAAAATTCTGAGGTTTTTCGGGATCAACATACGAACGCCACATTACCATTGGAGAAAGAGGCGTTTTAATAGCCTCCCGCATATTGGTCAAACTTTGTACTTCTCGTACATCCGGATCTTGCGCTAAAGAATCAACAAAGGAGCGTGTTTTTAAGAGGAAATCAGTATTAAAAACGCCCTCCTCTTTTCGCAAAGCGATAAAGATGAAGTCATTATCAGTTTCAAAACGTTCCCGATGTTCAAAGAAAAATTGCGTCTCAGGATCATCCTCAGGGAAAAACTTTTCAAAGTCGTAATCAAATTTTACATTTTGGACCTGAAATCCTAAAAAGGCTGATATCGCCAAAACTACCACTAAACCAACTCTTGAGATATTTTTTAAACCACCCAACCTTATTGTTTTAAATTCCGTATACAAATTTGTAGTTTTGGAAATTAATAAAAAATTTAAATCAACAATTATGAAACAAAGTTTACTAATTCTGGGTCTTGTTGCCGGAGTTTATAGCCAGGCTCAATTAACGACAGCCAATATGCTAAGCAACGGAGATATGAGATCTTACTATTCATTAGATAGTAGTGCTTCTAACTTAGCTTCAGTAACCGGAACAGACGTTACCTGGGATTACAGTAACATTGGAGGGTATATGATGACTCCAAATGATTTGAATGTAATTGATGCTTCTGCATCTGCGTTTGCTTCTGATTTTCCATCGACATCTTTGTGCGAGGAATTCAATAATGGAGTTCAAACTTTCTTTAACAATGTAGGAGATGATGTAATTGTTGACGGATTTGTTTATCAGGAAGCTGGAAATGATTTTGTAGTTCGTTATGAAACGGATGACCTAATAGCATTGGCTCTTCCAATGAATGTATCAGAATCTTATACTGACGCGGTTGACGGTGTTGCAATTATTCCTTTAGCTGGAACAGTAAACATTGACGGTGATGCAACAGTTACTTGCGATGGATCAGGAACATTGAACATTGGATCAAACACTTACACAAACGTAATCCGAATTCATACACTTGAGGAAACTTCAGGAAATGCACTTGGACAAGATATCTTAATTACACGTGAAAGCTTCGTTTATTACGATTTGGACGATGCCAATCCACTTCCAATTGTAAGACATGACAGAGTTGAAGCTGATTTGGATGCTGGTGGAACTTATGGTTTCCAGGCTATGTATTCAAAAGATGCTGTAACTGACTATGTAGGTGTTGAAGAAGGAGAAACAACAACTTTGAGTGTTTATCCTAATCCTGCAACAGATGTACTTTCTATTTCTTTTGAAGGAACAGCTCAAGAGCTTTCAATTTTTAACGCTGCAGGACAAGTAGTTTATACTTCAACTGCAGTTCAAAATTTAGAGACAATTGATGTTTCTGCCTTTGATGCTGGAATTTACATGGTTCAAATCAGAACAGAAAACGGATTAAAAACTGAAAAAGTGACAGTTAAGTAATTATCCTCACAAATATTGAAGCCCGTTTCTGTTTAGCAGGAACGGGTTTTTTTATGTTTCTACTCTACGTTTCCGGTTAGGAGGAATTATATTTGCAGCGTGGAACAAGAAATTCTAAAAGCAACTGAAGTTTTAAAAGAGGGAGGAGTTATCCTTTACCCTACTGATACGGTATGGGGATTGGGATGTGATCCAACTAATGAAGAAGCCGTTCAAAAAATTCTGGATATTAAACAAAGAGATGCCGGGAAAGGATTAATTGTTTTAGTCCATTCCGAAGCACTTTTAAATCGATATGTAAAGGAAATTCCTGATGTATGTTTTGATTTGATTGATTATGCTGAATCTCCTTTGACGATTATTTACCCGAGAGGGCAATATTTAGCCCCAAAGGTAATGGCACCTGATGGTTCGGTGGCTATACGTTTAACCAAAGACGAATTTTGTTCAAAACTGATGTCAAAAACAAAATTCGGACTGGTATCTACCTCAGCAAATGTCGCTGGAGAAAAAGAAGGGAGAACGTTAAGTGAGATTTCGGAAGCTGTAAAAAGCCAGGTAGACTATATCGTTAATGTGAAAGAAAAAACCACAAAAATTAATCCATCACAGATCATAAAAATTGGATTAAACAACGAGGTTGAAATCATTCGTAAATAGAGATGAATTTATCCAAACATCTAACACATACAATTTTTAAAACCGTTTCCGAAACTGCTTCGGAGCTTGGAATGTCAGCTTTTGTAGTTGGGGGCTTTGTTCGGGATCTTATTCTAGATCGTCCTTCTAAAGACATTGACTTTGTCGTGTTGGGAAGTGGTTTAAAACTGGCTGAAGAAACGGCCAAAAAGTTAGACGTCAAAAAAGTAGCTTACTACAAAAATTTTGGAACCGCAGCTTTTGTTTTTGATGGATTGGAAATTGAGTTAGTTGGAGCCAGAAAAGAATCATATACACGTGATTCAAGAAAACCCATTGTGGAAGATGGGACCCTGGAAGATGATCAAAACCGAAGAGACTTTACCATAAACGCGCTGGCCATTAGTCTTGGTAAAAGTTCGTTTGGAGAAGTAGTTGATCCTTTTGACGGCTTGGGAGATTTAAAACGGAAACTCATTCGTACTCCATTAGATCCTGATATTACTTATTCAGACGATCCTTTAAGAATGTTGAGAGCAATTCGTTTCTCATCACAATTGGGATTCAAAATTGAAACTGAATCTCTAAAAGCGATTGAACGTAATGCGGAACGACTCCAAATTATTTCAACCGAACGTATCACGGATGAGCTCAATAAAATTATTCTTTCTCCTGTTCCATCCAGAGGATTCAAGTTGTTGTTTGATACCAAATTGCTTCACCAATTCTTTCCGGAAATGGTCAATCTACAAGGAATTGAAAAGATTAACGGGAAAGCCCATAAGGACAATTTCTACCATACTCTAGAAGTTTTGGATAATATCTCTGAATACACCGATGATTTATGGTTACGATGGGCGGCTATTATGCACGACATTGCCAAACCTCGAACCAAGCGGTTTAAAGACGGTATTGGATGGACTTTTCATGGCCATGAAGAAGTTGGAGCGCGCATGACCGCTGGAATTTTTAAGAAACTCAAGCTTCCACTTGATGCCAAAATGAGATATGTGCAAAAATTAGTTCGTTTGCACCTCCGTCCCATTGCACTTGTTAAAGGAAATGTGACCGATTCTGCTATTCGTAGACTTCTTTTTGAAGCCGGTGATGATTTAGAAGACTTAATGCTATTGTGTAATGCAGACATCACCTCTAAAAATGAGATGAAAGTGCAGAAATACAAACGCAATTTCACACTGGTTTCTAAAAAACTTAAAGATGTTGAAGAAAAGGATCAGGTTAGAAATTTTCAACCTCCCATCAGTGGAAAAGACATCATGAAAATATTCAATCTTGAACCTTGTAAACAAGTGGGAATATTGAAAAATGATATCAAAGAAGCCATTCTGGAAGGGGAAATAAAAAATGACTATAACCAAGCCTACGAATTCATGCTCAAAAGGGCAAAAGAACTGGGCATTGAGACGTAGTTTATTTCACGATCTTCACGCTTTTGTGTGAATAACTAAACAATGCCTTTCCAAATCGAATGATCAAAGCCTATAACTTAGTTGATTAATTCTAGACCTAGGGATATGTTTAAAATGCTGATTCGAAAAAAATTCGATGCAAATCAATTGGCAAACGTATTTGTTAACTCGCTTTTGGAAGCAATTGACAATGGCTTTGACGATGTTTCTGAATTGATTAATGAAGATGCGGCATTCACACAAAATCCCCAGATTGACAAGCAGTACGAGGATAATTTCTTACTCATTGTAGTGGTTGGAAATTTACGTTTTCTAAACGATCATTTCGAGGCTGCCGATGCAACCAATATTCGCTCACTAATTATCCAAAAACTTTCGGCGGTTTACAACATGAACCACCTCGAATTTGAGAAAATTGTCAGCGAATATGATTCCTTTTTATCAAGAGTCAATCACCCTTCGAAAAACACTTTATACGCCATGTCAAAAGCGGTTTTTCATAAACTAAATCTCAACGATTATCAGGAGTCTTATTTCAAAAACATGCGTACTCCAAATCCACTTTTCTTAAAGAGAATGGACGATCTAATGACCAACTTTTTGTGGGATTGGGAAGTGTTTTTCAAGAAATACAAAATGAATCTGGGATAGAATTTAATCTCACGCTTTTTTATCGTTAGTTTTTAAACTAAATGACCTAACCCTTTTAATATTAGGTCATTATTTATTATCTTGTTAGTCTTCAAAACTAATAACACCAATTTAACCATGAAAAAGCTCAGCTCATTGTTAGCCTTTACGCTGGCAATTTCTACGGCTTATTGTCAATTGACAACGACAACCAAGCCAGCAGGTTCAGACGGTTCAGTATCTACCGTTAAAAGTGAACCACCCCTTAAAGCTCCAACACTTGGAGCCTCCGCAACAGCTACTGCTTCAGAATTTGCAACCTCACCTTCTGGCGGAGGATTTACAACAGCAACTGCAGCAGAACTTGCTGATCCAGATGATGTATTTACCCATTCATGCCCCACCCATGATCTAACCTTACAACATTTTCAAGAAGAACATGGAATCACCCCTGAAGAGTATCAGGCACAAGTTAATGCCGGTATTGCAGCTTCAGAAGGTATGGCCTCAATGAAAACGCCAGGTGTAAATACCATCTCGGTTATCTTTCACGTTGTCCACAATCCCGACAACCCAGCAGAAAACGTATCTAATGCCCTAATCATGGCCATGTATAACGATTTGGTTGAGGATTATTCACTCACCAATGCAGATGCGGTTGATGCCCGTTCAGGCTTTGGATTTACTCCTTTTAACCCGGGAATAAACTTCTGCTTAGCTACTCAAGATCCTTCTGGAACTCCACTAGCAGAAATTGGAGTTGTAAGAACTGTCACATCAGAAGATTGGTACGATTCGGACGGAGGAGAAGAAAATGAAATGAAATTTACTGCTACCGGCGGAGACGACATTTGGGACAGAGATGATTATCTCAATGTTTGGATTTGCGATATCTCCAATGGTGCACTTTCAGGAACAGCAGGATATGCATACGTTCCTACAACTACCCTATTACCTACAGCAAGTATTGACGGAATTGTTATCGATTACAACCTTGGTGTAAACAACGAAAATGTATTAACACATGAGGTTGGTCACTACCTTGGATTGGGACACACATGGGGTGCTGGAGGATGTGCTTCGGACGATGGATTTGCTGATACTCCTATGACCGATGGTCCTTCATTCAACTATGCAGGATCGTGTTCAGGATTCCAGGAAACTTGTTCAGGAACCCAAACACAGTACGAAAACTATATGGATTATTCCAACTGTACGGTAATGTTTACTGAAGATCAGTCAAACTACATGGTAGCAATTCTTAATGGAATTAGATCTTCATTATTATTATCACCAGGATGTGATCCTACAGATACACCTCCTAATTCAGCTTTCTCATCCATTCCGGTAGGACCTTCTCCGGTCATTATTTCAACTGGTGGAGGGGTGAACTTCATTGATGAGTCAACCAATGCCCCAACAGGATGGACCTGGACGATATCAGGTACCGAAGGAGTTGATTGGAACTGGACTGGAGGAACCAATGCTAATACACAAAATCCATCTGCAGAGTTTTATAATGTTGGATTTTATGATGTGACTTTAACGGCTTCAAATGCCTTTGGAGCAGACCTTACCCCAGCCTCAGAAGTAGGTTATGTACAGGTAGTTGCTCCAGCTTCAGGAACGGATTGTGATACTTTGAGGAATTACGACCCTGCTACAGAAAACTTTGCGGTCTATAATCTTTCTTTCCCAGGATTCTCTGATTGGGGTTATTTACCGGCACATGGAGGTTATGACTTTGGCGGTGCAACCGGATTACAAAATATAACTCGCTATGCTGATCGATACATAGCTACTTCTACAACAGAAGTACGACGACTCCGACTGCCAATTTTCCAGGCGGATGATCTACCTGCTACTGGGGGAGAATTACGCTATCAAGTATTAACAGATGATGCCGGAACTCCAGGAGCAACAGTTCTTGTAGAAGACACTGTCCTAATTGACGATTTAGCCGCTGGATTCTGGAACTTACTTGACTTCTCAAGTCCTGCTACGGTAACAGGAGCATTCTGGGTTGCCTTGGAATTTGACTATGGTGCAACACAGGATACGGTAGTTACCGGTTGTGTAAACTTTGCAGATAGAGCTGGAACAACAGGTTTAAATACCATGTATATGGAAACCAACGGAACCTGGTATGAACCAACAACTCTCTACGGAGCAGCATGGACTACATCACTTTACATGGATGTATTAACCTCTAATGGACCTGATCCAGTAGCCGATTTCACTTTCTCTGAAGCTGAAATTTGTGAAGGAGGAGACATTGTTGTAAGTGGAGCTGCATCTACCAATGTATTGGAATATGAATGGTGGTTAACTGACGATCCAGTCACTACTTTGATTGATCAGAGTTTTGATCCAGGTTACACCTTTAGTGGAATTACACCTGCTGCAGATTATAACATTTTCCTTTGGGGAGATGGATCCTGTAAAACAAGTGGTGTATTTTTACCTGTAACGGTAAACCCTACCATTACATTTGGTGCAACTTTAACACACACTACCTGTGGTTATAACAACGGTGCCATTACGGTAACGGGAGCTGCAGGAGGAGACGGAACGTATGAATACAGTTTAGATGGATCGAGCTGGGATGCCAGTCCTACCTTTACTGATTTACCAGCCGGAGATTATACAATCTATGTAAGAACTGATGGAGACCAATGTGAAAGCACAATGAGCGTAACCATTAATCCATCAGCTGCTTTTGCCGCAGGAATAAGCCCAAGTCAGGAAATTTGTCCGACAGAATCGGCTTCCATTACTGCAACAGGAGGAGTTTCTTACGAATGGTATGACGGACCAACATTGATTGGAACATCTGCTACTATATCGGTTACACCAGCATCAACAACAACCTATAGCTGTATTGCAACAGATGGCTTAGGATGTGAGTCGATTGTTTATTCAACCGTAACAGTTAATCCGTTAGATGACGCCTATTTTGAATTCTTTGACTTCTGTGATGGAGCAGCAAATTCTGCAACTGCAATTGCAACTCCAGGAGGAACTTTCTCATTCTCTGATGATCCAACAGGAACCGCATCAATTAATCCGACAACGGGAGAAATTAGTAGTGAAACATTGGGTATCACTTATATTGTACAATACGATGTAAATGTTGTTTGTGCAAACTCTTATACCGTATCTGTTACTGTTAATGCTACAGATGATCCAAGTTTTGTAACCGGGGATTATTGTGACGGTGACGTCAATGTTGTAACAAGTGTTGCCACACCTGGAGGAACCTTTACCTATGATGGATCTGATGCTTCATCGATTGATCCTTCAACTGGAGTAATTACAGGAGGTATTTCAGGAACGACTTATAGTATCACTTACGAAACTCCACCAGGAGTATGTAATGCTACCTCAGCACCTGTTTCTATTACGGTTCAACCAAATCCGGTAATTTCTGGTTCTGCTTTAACCGATCCACTATGTAATGGAGAAGCAACAGGAGCAATTGACATTACCGTTACTGGAGCAGTTGTTACATCTTATGACTGGGGAGCAGAAGGAACAACCGAAGATCTTACCGGACTAACTGCTGGAACGTATGATGTTACTGTAGAAGCTGGTATTTGTTCAGCTACTGATTCTTATACTTTAATCGATCCACCATTATTAGTAATTGATTCGATTGTAACGACAAATGTATTGTGTAATGGAGATGCAACAGGTACTGCTATCACCTATGGTTCGGGCGGAACTCCTGGATTGACAAATGATTACGGAGCTGCAGATGAAACAGCGCTATCTGCAGGACTTTATACTGTTACTGTGACAGACGCTAACGGTTGTTCAGTTGATCAGGACTTTACCATTAACGAACCTCCTGCTATGGATGCTAGTGGAACAACTACAATGGATGATGGAACTTCAAGTGGTACAATTGATTTAACTGTAACTGGAGGTGTTGAGCCTTACGACTTTGATTGGGATAATGGGGAAACAACTGAAGACCTGTCTGATTTAGAGGCAGGTGATTACACAGTTACTATCACAGATGCTAATGGATGTACTTTTGAGATGACCTTCCATGTTGATTCAAGCGTAGGTTTTGACGATGAAGAAATCAATGCTAATTTGACAATCTATCCTAATCCAACTCAAGGAATATTTACCATTCAGTTAAAAGGAGATTATCAATTTGCAATTACAGATGCTCGTGGAAGATTGATCATGAGTAAATCCGTTTCGGAAACTTCCGAGGTTGACCTTTCTGAATTTGAATCAGGAGTATACTTTGTTAGAGTTCAAAAAGACGGAGGTTCTGTCGTGAGAAAACTCATTTTGGAATAACCTTCCAAACCCACATTAAAAAAGCCGCTCCGAAGTATCGGGGCGGCTTTTTTGTTACTTTCTTTTTTTACTGCATTTAACAGATAACCGCATAATTACCTTTGCAAGGAAAGAAAGAGTCATCATGTCAGTTCGGTATACAGGATAGATGGATGACTCTTTTGAATTTTAAAGAGATTCTATCCGCCCTATTAAAAAATGCTTAAATGAGGATTATAGATTCTGATCCAATAAATAAATCATAGCAGCCATTGCAGCAGCTCCCAATTCCAACTCACGTTTATTAACTGACTCAAAAACATCAGCTTCTGAGTGGTGATACTCAAAATATTCTTGCGAATTAACCGCCAAACCAATTTGAATCATCTCAGGGTAATATTGCTTTAATGGTCCAATATCCACTCCCCCATAGCCTGGCTGAATACGGAAAATCTGGAATTCTTCTAACACTTCAGAAGTAAATGCCTGAACCTCCCCTACCTGTTGAATATCTCCCTCAATATCAAATCCTATTGGTAAAAATCCTCCTCTGTCCGATTCAATAGCACATAAATGCTTCTCTTTAGCTTCAGAACTCAACTCGGCATATTGTTTTCCTCCCCAGTTTCCATTTTCTTCATTCATGAACAAAACGCAGCGTAAAGTATGGTTAGGAACATATCCTAATTTTTTCAAAATACGAAGTGCCTCAATGCAATGAACAATTCCTGCTCCATCATCATGGGCTCCTTCTCCTACATCCCACGAATCAAGGTGGCCACCAAAAGTGATGATTTGATCATCTTCATGTCCCTTTTCCTCCGCAATCACATTATACGAAGTTTCATTTGGAAACGTACGACAATCCAATTCCATTTTCACAGTTACTTTTCCCTTTGCCAACCACTCCGTTAAAAGATCAGCATCCTTGGTACTAATTGCAGCTCCGGCAACAGGTTCAACTCCTTCTTCATAATGCATAGATCCTGTATGAGGATGCTCATCAGATGAAGAAGCTAATGATCGAATAATAACTCCTTTAGCATTGAGTTTCGAAGCTAAACTTGTTCCATCCCAACGTTGGTCAATACAACCACCATAAGCTCGGAATGTACTGATGTGCTTTTGATCAAACGGGCGATTAAAAAAGACAATTTTATTTTCAACTTTTTCCTTTCCCAATAATTCTAATTCATCCAGTGTATTTACCGCCAATACTTCACCTTCTATCAAACCATTTGTACCAACGGATCCTCCTAAAGCTATAATATGCAATTTTGAAATCTCTCCTGATTCACTGATCATCCAACCAGCTTCTTTATTTCCTCTTTCCCAATGCGGAACTTGAATTTCCTGCAAATAGACATTTCCAAACTCATACGATTCGAGCAAGTTTCGTCCCCATTCTACCGCCATTTTAGCTTCGGCTGAGCCCGTAATTCTGGCTCCAATATCTTTACATAAAGATCGTAGATTTTCATAGGCTTCTCCATTTTCCAATGCCTCGTCATAAATTTTTCGGATAAACACCGAAGGATCTTCATTTTGAGCAGTAGATAAAACCGGAAGTAATAGCAAACAAATCAAAAGCTTCTTCATGAAATTGTGTTTTAATGGGGAATAAAGATACAGAATTTTTTTTCCGTGATTTTTGTAGAAATGACAGAAGGCAATTGCTAATTCCAAATATTATCTACAATACGAAACTGAATATTGGAAAGCTGAATTTTAGCTCCGTTTCTATTCCAGAAGCTAAACTTAAGTTCATCATCCGCTTTTATAAAGTCAGGAACAGTGGTTGAATATTGACAATAGTTACCTTCTTCCTTGGCCATAACAGCATCAACATCATGGCCAATCCAGAAATTTTCACCATTATGTTGGACAAACTCGCCATTTCTGGTAGCTGAAACAGTGGTGGTTAATTGAGCTCCTTCTTCTCCCTTTGCCCAAAAAGAAATTTGTACATACTTCCCTTTCAAATCATAATCTCCCGAGGGTTTAAAGACAAATTCAGGTCCGTAAATGTTGGTTGAATCCAATTGATAAAATGACTTTCCACTCTCTTTAACACAATAGTCAGTATTGAAATTCCAACGCTCACTTTTATCACAATCCAGCTCAATTTCTCTAGTGTAATTTTGCTGTACTTTTTGATCTTCTTCTCTTTTAGAGAGTAAAAAGATGGCACAATTGTTATACTTATGATAGTCAATAATGAATGGATAAACTTCTTTGGCTGTTTCAAATACATTTACCAATGTTAATCGAGCTGTATAGCCAACAATGCAATAAGACTCCGTTCTATTCTCCAAGTCAGCTCTAATGGCGTAATCATCACTAAATTCTATTACGTCCCAATCAAATTCAATGTCTTTATCCCATTGATTGGCATAATAGTTCATATAATTAGGATTGCTGAGATTAAAAACGGTATAGGTGTTTTCAGCTCCTACCTCCTCCTCCCATTCGGTAATATGCTCGGCCAGTTCTTTAAACAATCCGTAATGTTCATTTCCATACAAGTCTTTTTCAATAGTAGTAGACATCAAACCAGCTACAACTAAAACTCCCAAAGCCACTTTAAAATAACGAAACTGAGAGACAAGCAAACCAATTAAAAGGAACAAAAACGGCAGTGCAAATAACATAACCGGAAACTTTAATACTGGAGTACTAATCAATGAAAAAACATGTCCTACGATGTAAATTCCAAAAAACCACAAAATGCATAAAATCAAATACACCCTTTTAGAATTTTGAATTTCACCACGGAAAACAAAAGAAAGTATGATTAATGCTAAAACAGCTATTATCAAAATCCATGACTCATTAAAAGCATGGAAAATGAATTGAAATAACCAATCCTTATCCGGCGCACCTAGCCACTGTAAACCTCCAACATTTAAATGATAATCAGTTACTCCAATGTGAGGAGAAAACAATAAAATTGCCAATCCACCCGCAATAAAATAGTACTTCCAATTTTCACGATTCAATAAAAAGAGCCCCGTTACTCCCATGAATCCCAAAAACATAAAAGCAAAATAGTGGGTATACATTCCCGCTGCAAATAAACATCCCAGAATAATGGCATTTTTAACTTTCTTCACTTTGCAGATTAGCACTTTGTGCATGTACCAGGCTGTCAAAATACAGATTAATAATCCCGGACTGTAAGGACGCGCGAACTCCGAATTCATTATGGGAAAATAAAGCACTGCCAATAGGCCAGCCGCTACGAGTCCAGTATTTCGGTTAAACCACTTTTTACCAATAAAAAATAAAGCTAAAACCGAAAGCACACCGCATAACACAAAAGGCAAACGCATCCACAATTCACTGGTTCCGGCAATAGAGGACCAAATTTTCATAAAAACTTGCACTCCGGCTGGGTGCATATCGCCTTTCATAACCCCAAATTCAATGAGATCTGAAAAATTATCAAAACGCAAACGGTTAATGGCGCTTAACTCATCATTGGAATAAGAATGAGTGAAGGAAATCGAAAAACGAAGAATAAAACCCAATAAAACAATTAGGACAATGTCAATATTCTTCTTGAAAACCTCCATTATTCCATTCTTTGACGACTGGTTTCATACATCATGATTCCTGCCGATACAGATACATTTAAAGAAGCAATGGTTCCACTCATTGGAATTTTAGCTTTCACATCACTTTCAGCTAAAATTTTGTTTGACACTCCATCTTCTTCCGAGCCCATTACAATAGCCGTTGGAACTGTTAAGTCTACCTCATAAATGGGCTTGCTTCCTTTTTCCGTACTACTGACAATTTGAATTCCACTTTCCTTCAAATAATGAATCGTCGAAGATAAATCAGCTACTTTACTTACTGGAATTCTGTTTAATGCCCCTGCTGAAGTTTTAACGGCATCCGAGGTAATAGAAACACTATCTTTTTGTGGTATAATAATCGCATTGACTCCCGTACATTCAGCTGTACGAGCTATTGCACCAAAGTTTCGCACATCCGTTAATCGATCCAAGATCAAAAACAAAGGTGCTTCTCCTTCTTCATAAAGCCCTTCTAAAATAGGCTCTATACTTACGTACTCAACTGGAGAAACCTGTGCTATCACACCCTGGTGATTTTTCTTGCACATGCGGTTTAACTTGTGAATTGGAACAAATTGAAGATGATACTTTTTATTCGCCAATTCTTCTTTAAGCTCATAAAACAGCTCCTTTTGCATTCCGCGTTGAATAAAAATCTTATTAATAGGCCGCTGAGAGCGAATGGCTTCTATCACCGCTCTTACCCCATAAATAATATCCTCATCTTCTTGATATCGATTTCTCCTTTGCATGCGTCAAATGTAATTAATTTAGGACTTTCGTTTATAAGTAAAGGCTAAAAACAACATCCCAAATACGCAGAGAAAAGCTCCTACCATAAAGGCTGTTGGTAAATTCTCTACCTGATTTTGATAAATCTTTTGACCCACATAGTTCCCACTAAAAATTCCTAATTCCAAGAATATAAACATGGTTCCCATTCCACGGCCCTTATAAACAGGATTGGCCAAATCAGCAGTCCAGGCAAAAACTGCCGGAGAACTAATCGCAGCACCAATTCCATATACAATAGAACATACAATAAGCATGTTTAATGAATTGCAATAAGCAGTTAAAACACACCCTATCCCCAAGAAAATTAAACTGACAAATAAATTACGTCTCGCTCCATATTTGTCGGTTAATTTACCCGCTACAAATCGCATAATTACCACAAACGGAAGATGAACGGCAAAAAACAACCCTTTATTTTCTATTCCCAAATGGGTGCTCAACTCTGGAATTAACAATACAAAAAAGCCAAATAAACTAGCTGTTAAGAAAATCATCACAGAAGGTTGAATAACCTCAATTCCAAATATTTCGTCCCATTTCGGTAATATTTTTTCCCAAAGGGTAGTATAACCTTTGTCTTCACAATTTTTCCGAATGACTTCTTTATCTTCCTTAATTGTTAAGATCAATAAAAAAGAAATCATGCCAACAATTCCTGCAATTAAGAATAGCCCCTGCATCCCAACAGCTGTCTTAATGATACTTCCCATTCCCTGCCCCAAACTAAAACCAACGGTAATTGTAATTCCAAAAATCCCCATAGCCTCTCCCCTTTTTCCTTTTGGAATAACATCTGCAACTAAAGCTGTTGCTCCTGTAGGTTGAAAACCGGTACTAAACCCATGCAAAAACCGCAGAATTAAAAATCCTAAAACATATGGGAGAAGTGGATAAATAAAGCAAATGATAATACTCACTAAAACGCCAATAAACATTACTGATTTTCGACTAATGTTATCCGCTATTTTCCCACTAAAAGGTCTCGAAATTGCTGCAGCTATTGTCCATAAACCTAAATTCATCCAAATCAAATCTTCCCGTCCCAACTCAGTTAAATAACTATTCAACTCCGGAATGAGCATATTAAAGCTGGCGGCGAACAAGAGCATATGAATACACAACATCCAAAAAGATGTTTTATACTCTTTCAAGTTTGAAAAATATGTGGAAGCAACGCTCATTTAGTTCGGTTAAATCAAGTCTATATACAGACCTAAAAACATAACTGAAAAAAAAGCCGGTTTGACTTTCATCAAACCGGCCTTTATTCAAAGGTTTGCAAACTTACTTATTTTCTTCGCAATGTTTCTTTTTAAAATGTTCTTTTCTTTTTTCCTTTCGCTTCCTTACATTCTCTTCATGTAACTCTTTTTGCTCTGGAGTTAAAACGGCATCCATTTCTTTTTCCATTCGTTCCTTTTCTGCTTTCATTTTTTCTCGCAGCGCTTTTTTCTCAGCCCTCAAAACTTCCATTTTCTTGGCATGCTCCAAATTTAAAGCCTGCATTTTCTCACTTTGCTCTGGAGTTAAAGAAAGTTCTTCGGTCATGTGTTTGGTCTTTTTAGTCGCTTTTTGCTCTGGAGTCATTTTTTCAAACTCTTCTCTACTCATTTCTCTCTTCTCTTTTTCTCCACCCTGACCAAAAGAAATTGTTCCTCCAAGAAAAACAAACATGGCCATCATAAAAACTCTTGCTGTATTCATACTTAATCGATTTTGTTAATTATACACCTATGACTCTACAAGCTTAAAAAGGTTTAAATAATTGCGCACGCATAGCAATTAAACATCTTAAAAATTTGCTAAACAATTAATAAATAATAATTTAGCAATCTATAGACTAAATAGACTTTATAACCCGAATTGACAACTCTTTTAGAAATTGAACGTCTTTACTTTGCTTAACACCCGACCCTATGAAAAGACTCGTCTTATTCGGAGCTTTATTTTTTATTGCTCCATTTATTTACGCCCAAGAAATTTGTGACAACGGTATTGATGATGATGCCGATGGTTTAATCGATTTAAACGATCCTGAGTGTGATTGTGCAGGTTTAGGAATTGCTCCAGCTGTAACAAGTTTAATTCCCAATCCATCCTTTGAAGATAATACTTGTTGTCCGACGATGGTTTCTGAATTATACTGTGCTGATGATTGGATTCAGGCCTCAGATGCTACTTCTGATTATTTAAGTTCATGTGCAGGTTTTAATTCTTTAATTCCATTCGGAGATCCTGCTCTTCCACCTCCCGGAGGTGGCGAAAGTTATGCAGGTTTTCATAATTCCGGAACTTATAAAGAATATATTGGAGCTTGCTTAACCAGTCCCATGTTGGCAGGAACACCTTATGTTTTAAATCTTTGGGTTGCTAATTCAACTGGCGGGACAGATATTACTTTTTCTTTATTTGGAGCCACTACTTGCGCTGATCTTCCTTGGGCAGGGTTTGATTGTCCCATTGGATCGGGAAGTTGGATGTTATTGGATGATGCCTATGTGGTAACAGCTCCCGCACCTGGCGGAGCATGGTCAGAAGTGACATTAACATTTACACCGACAGTTGATATTTATGCTGTTGCTATGGGAGGATCTTGTACGGCAGACCCTGGAACGAATTACTTTTTTGTAGATGAATTAACCTTGATTGATAGTATGACCTTTGCAGGTGGTAGTATTTACCAAACTGGAAACTGGTGTGATGCTGACCTCGCATTAAATGCTGATATAGATACAGTAGGTGGAGCCTGGCAATGGTATTATGAGGGTGTTGCTCTTCCTGGAGAAACAGGGCCAACGCTTGACGTGATGGCAACTGGTCCCGGAACCTATCAGGCTGTATATACACTAGGTGGAGAATGTGACGAGCAAACCTATACATTAACAATACCTGACGCCCCGGTAGCCGACTTTAGTTTTACGAATCAATGCTATCCAAATGGTATTAATTTCTTAGATAATTCGGCCGTCACAAGCGGGTCGATTTCAGACTGGGATTGGGATTTTGGAGATGCCAGTGGAACCTCAACCGATGCTAATCCAACTTACACCTATTCTGCTCCCGGAACCTATACGGTCGATTTAACCGTCACCTCCGATTCGGGCTGTATCAATACTGCCTCTTATGATGTAACTATCTATCCAAAACCTAATGCTGATTTTGAGTTTATAATTGATGGAGTTTCATCAACCACTGGTTTAACAGGAGGATGCCTAGGAGAAGAAGTCAGTTTGGTGAACAATTCAACTGTAACACCCCCTGATGTCTTAAGTATCACGAATTGGGATTTTGGAGACGGAAATACTTCCGCTCTTTCAGCTCCTACTCATACTTATACTGCTGAAGGTTCTTATACAATTGAATTAGCGGTAGAATCAAATAATGGTTGCCAGGACACGATTCAAATCCCAATAGACATTTTCCCAATTCCAACTGCTGCATTCACCGTAAATCCAGTTTGTGCTTATGACGATGCTGTCTTTACCAATACATCAACGGTGAGCTCTGGAATAATATCTGCCTCGGAGTGGGACTTTGACGATCTTTCTCCTTTAGATGTTACCCCATCACCTACTCACAATTATACAGCAGGAATCTATAATCCTACTCTCGTTGTTTTTTCAGATAATGGATGTTCTGATACAGTAAGTGTTCCATTAACTATTTATGAAATTCCTGTCGCCGATTTCACCACTACAGACATGTGTAATGGTGAAACTAGCAGCTTTACAGATGCATCAACCATTACTTCAGGAACAATATCAGCCTGGTCGTGGGACTTTGGTGATGGATCTCCTCTTGATCCTGCAACAAATCCAACTCACCTTTATGCGGCAACTGGGGCTTATGGAGTCACCTTAACTGTTACGTCAGATAATGGCTGTATCGATGATACCACAATTACACATAATATCACTTCAAATCCAACAGCTGACTTTACCTTTACGGACAATATCTGTGAGGACATTGATGCCTCATTTACAGATTTATCTATTGTTCCAGGTGGTTCGGTAAGTGACTGGGAATGGGATTTTGGAGATAGTTCTCCTTTCTCGACAGTGGAAGATCCATCTCACACTTATCCAGGTGAAGGAACTTATAATGTAACACTCGTTGTATTTGCCGGCTCGGTAAACTGTGCAGACACAATTACTCAAACCATCAACATTCAACCTCTTCCAACTGCAAACTTCACAACAGCAGATATTTGTCAGGATGTTACGGCAGAGTTTTTTGATAATTCGATTATTTCATCGGGTGCATTAAGTTGGGAATGGGATTTTGGAGATAGCTCTCCTTTTTCATCATTGGAAAATCCAACACATGACTATGCATCAGAAGGTTTATATGACGTAACGCTTACCGTTACTTCCCCTTTCGGTTGCGAAGATGATATCACACAACCTATCAACATTTTTGCTGTTCCAACTGCTGATTTTACAACAAACACGGTCTGTGAAAATACACCTCCAACTAATTTTACAAATAATTCAACTATTTCTGCCGGAGCAATTACTGGCTATAGTTGGGATTTTGGAGATGGCAATACAGGAACAGGAAGTGGTCCTTCTCATTCCTATGGAACCAGTGGAAGCTTCAATGCCGAATTAACGGTAACTTCTGATAATGGCTGTACTTCAACTATTATCGTTCCGGTGAATGTTCATGAAAAACCAACCGCCTTATTTACAAGTGCTGATCCTATGATCTGTAATCCTGATTGTATTCCGTTTTACGATAATTCATATTCAGCATCAGCAACAATATCAGCCTGGGCATGGGATTTTGGAAGCGGGGGAATCCAAACGGGAATGAACCCAACACCTTGTTTCCAACACACATCTGAATTTACAGAGTATTATGATGTAACGTTAATTGCCACAAACGATTTGGGATGTAGCGATACCATAACTTCCGAAGATTATGTAGCTGTTATGCCTACTCCCGTTGCAGAATTTAGCTTTAGCCCGCAAGTTATCACGATCGAAGATCCAAGAGTCTTTTTTACCAATAATTCTCAAATGGCATCTACCTACAGCTGGGATTTTGGAGATGGTTCTCCTATTTCCTCTGAAATAGATCCGGAAAATACGTACCCTGAAGTGCCAGGACAGTATTTAGTTGAATTGGATGCCTATAGTGAAGGAGGAATTTGTCATGATTCTACCACGCAATTAGTAATAGTAGAAGATGTGATCATTTTTTACGTTCCAAACGTCTTCACTCCTGATGGTGATGAATTCAACGAAACATTCCAACCTAAATTCCTTTCAGGTTATGATCCATACGATTTTCACATGACCATATACAACCGTTGGGGAGAAATTATATTTGAAACCTACAATGCTTCTTATGGTTGGAATGGCACCTATGGAGACAGAGGTTTAGTAGATGACGGAACCTATATTTGGGACATCGAATTCAAAGAAACCATGTCCGATAAATCGCACAGACATCGCGGACATGTTACAATTTTAAAATAAAGAGGTGATAATCATTTAAATATTAACACTTTCTAGCTTTAATTAACTTCCTGTAATACCTTTGTTAATGCAGGATTAAGATACCCTTATAATAATTTTAAAAATCCTTGCTTCGATATGCAACTATAACCCGTGCATATGCGTCTGGATTACAAATTGGATTAAAACAACTTTTATGAAAAATCTTAAGAGAACCGCTTTATTGTTAGGTTTATTCATTTTCTCAGTCAGTTCTTTTGGCCAATCAAACGTACCGGAACCAACCGGAATTGCTACTGTTACTGAAGACTATTGTGTTACTCTAAGCACCGAAAAGCCACTTCAAAATTATTACGAAATCGATATTACCGATTTGGCTTTAGAATCTGAATACATGGCAAAAAAGCGTTTTGGCCATATCAACAACAACTTACTAACGTATCATGTTGATTACTCAAACTCAAGAGTTATTCTTGAAGTTCACTGGGATAGGGTAAAAGAAACAACGGATGTGAATTGGTGGAATACTTACCTCTCAGATCTTTGCAAATAAAATTTTAACGACTTAAATCTATGTTTTCAATGAAACGTATTAATTTATTTTTGGGAGTCGTAAGTGCTTTATTACTCTCAAATGTCTCCTTAGCGCAACTTTCCGGAGGAAATGCCTATATGATTGGAGACTTTGTAGAAATAGGAGTTGATGCGAACGGAATGGAGGGAACAGATGACTATACACCTTCTAATAGTAGAGGTGGTGGTTGTGCCAGTTCTTATTTCGGATTCGTAGCCAACCCTCAAATGGATGGATGGACAGATTATGATGGAGATTTCTTTACACCAGGAACTCCTGAAAATGGATTTGGTATCGATGTAGATGGTACTGAATATTCAAATAATGCTGCCCCTTGTTTTGGTCCTGACTATGAAATCACCACTACTCCAGGATCTCTGGAATGGATGGAGACTGACGATTGTATTATCGTTGATTGGGAAGGAACTGCTGGTGGTATTGGTATCCATGTTCAATATAAACTGGTAAAGTCTGAGACATTCTATACCATGAATATTACAATGTGGAATGAATCTGCCGGTTTAGTAGATGAACTTTATTACTACAGAAATTTTGACCCGGATAACAACCAAACAATTGGAGGTGGTTTCCCAACTAACAATACAATTATTTCTCAACCAGATGGTATTTGTGACCGTGCTATTGTATCAGCTGAACAAACTACTCCTTGGGAATCATTTGTTGGTTTAGGTTCTATTGACCCTAATGCACGTGTTAGTTATGGTGGATTCTCAAATCGTGATGGTTCTGAAATTTGGAATGGAATTGGATTCACATCTGCCGAAGGTTCAACAGGAACTGGAGACGTTGCTATTTCAATCGCTTATAAAGTTGAAGATTTTGCTGAAGGAGATACTACGGAATTCTCTTTTGTTGTAATTCTTGATGAATCACAAGTTGATAATGCCGTTGCTTCATTATACTATTTTGAGTATGAAGGAGGATTTGGTGGTGTAATTGATGACTGTAACCCAGTTGTAGATACTGCCATTACTTGTGCTGGTTATCCTGTTACTATCTCAGTTGACGGACCTGATGCTGCTTCTTATACTTGGGAGTGGTCACCACCTACTGATCTTTCAACTACTACTGGGCCTACAACTGAGGCTTCTCCTTTTGAAACGACAACCTATACCGTTACAGGAACTCCTACTTCTGGATGTTTAGAAGGTGAAGTATCTAAAGATATCGTCGTAGCTTTAACAGGTGGACCACAAGCTTCATATGATGATCCCGGACCACAATGTGGGGCATTTGATATTACAACCTTAGTTTGGGAAGACCTTGCAGGTATTCCTGGAACAATATCAAACTTCTATACTGACGTTCCAGATAGTTTAGATGATCCTGATGGAATCTTTACTGGTCCATTAATGACTTCGGATGATGTCGTTTATCTAATGATTGGAGACCCTGCAACAGGATGTTTCTCTGTAGTTGAAGTCATTATTGATTTCTCTGGAGAGCTAGAAGCAGGTAATGACTCATTAATGGTTGTTTGTAGTACAGATGGATTAGTTGATGTTTCTGATTTGGTTTCTCCATGGGCAAATCCTCTTGGAGTTTGGGATGAAGTTACTTCTTCAGGACAATTTGATGCTGCTACATCTACTTTTGATCCTTCTGGATTACCTGGTGGTGACTATGTATTTGAATATACAATTGTTGGTGCACCTCCTTGTCCAGATGACGTTGCTTTACTAACAGTAACAGTTAATCCTACACCTATTGCAGACTTTGAATACACCTTTGGAAGTGGAGGACCTTCTTCTGCTGACGGAGCGACACAAGGATGTTTAGAAAGTGAAATTTTCTACTTAGATGAATCTACAATTCTGACTCCTGGAACGATTGACACATGGAACTGGAGTTTTGGAGACGGAGGAAACTCTACCGATCCTGCGCCATCGCATAACTATACATCTCCTGGAACTTATACTATTAACTTAACTGTTACTAGTGACGCAGGATGTACAAGTACTTATTCAATGGACATTACAATGTATGACAACCCAGCACTAGACATTATTTCAAATGATCCTAGCTGCTTTGGTTATACAGACGGTTCAGTTTCTGTTAATACTTCCGGAGGTTCTGGATCTTACACGATCGAATGGACAAATGAAGACGATGAAATAATTAACATTGGTGGATCAGATGCTGCAAACAGCCTTGGGGAAGGATGGTACTATGTAAACGTTGATGACGGAACAGGGTGTTCAGGAGAATCTTCAGTATTCCTTGATGCTCCGGATGACATCGAAATTGAGTACGATCTTATTCATGTTGATTGTCATGGTGATGCTTCTGGTTTGATTGCTATTACTGATTTACAAAATGTTATCGGAACAGCGAACACCATTACCTACAACTGGGCTCCAGTTAGTCCTTGTGGTACAGGATTACAAGCTGACACAGCATGTTCTTTAGCAGCTGGAGACTATACATTAACAATCAATGATGCAAATGGATGTTCTAAATTGTTCGAGTTCACAGTTGAAGAACCACCAGCACTAGAATTTGTTGAAATTGGTGTAGAACCAGCTTTATGTAGATTATATGACTATCAGTCTGGAAGTGGTAAAGTATTTGCTGCTGCCGGAGGAGGAACACCTGACTATACTTACGAATGGGAAAACCTTGGAACTGGAGCAACTACAGACGCAACTACCTGGGGTGGTTTGAATCCTGGAGATTATCAAATTACAGTAACAGATAATAATGGATGTATCTTGACACAAGAGATTGCATTGGATTCAGTTAATCCTGCCGCAACTTTCACAATGTCATCTCCACAAATGGAAACATCTGTTCCATTTGCAGGAACAGCTCCAATGACAGTTTACTTCACAAATACTTCTACTGACTTCTCATTATTAGAAGATCCTTTCTCTGATACTTCGGGATGGTGGAACTTTACTGCTCCTGATGGAAATGAGGTTTACTACGAAGGAACTGAAGGGTATAATACTGTATTTGACTGGACTTATTCTGAACAGGGAACTTACCTTGCTTGTTTGAAAATCCAGAATAAAAACGGATGTATCGATTCAACCTGTCAAGAGATTTTGGTTTACGAGCCAATTGCCTTTACGCCAGTGAATGTATTTACTCCTGATGGAGATGGTGTAAATGATGTATTTACCTTCGCCAACTTTGCAAAATCAGTTGTAGAATTCAACTGTGTAATTGTTGACCGTTGGGGAATCACAAAATACGAAATGACTTCTATTGATGATGAATGGGACGGAACCGACCGATCTGGGTCTAAGTGTCGTGACGGAGTTTACTTCTATCACTACACAGTAACCACTCAAAACGGAACCCAATTTGCGGGACAAGGAAACGTTCAAATTTTGAATAGTAATCCATAAAATTTAACCAATATAGATGGTAAAAAGCCCGGGAATTATCCCGGGCTTTTTTATTTGAATTTGAGGTTTTTAACAAAAAAAATACTTTTTCATTATTTTCGTACAACTTTTATAGATGCCTATGCGTCTGTGAAGTAGAATTTAATGAAATTATGAAGAAATTATTGATCTTATTGTTAGCACTAACCGCTTGGACTAACAGCGGAAAAGCATGTAGTCCGTATGCTGTACCTATACTCGATTCCTGGGACTATACGGATGATACTTTAACCACAAACTGGATATCAACAACCGCTTGGGCTTGTGATTACAATATCGTTCTTGAAATTGCTTGTATGGACGGTACTGTTATTACAACTGTTGTTTCAGATTGTATTTCAAAAGCCACTCCAACAGACATTCCTTATGCAGCTCCTGTCGTAATTGACTTTTTAGCGCTCGGAATGTGTCCGGATGAAACGTACCAATGGCGAGCCAAAGAAACTGATTGTGGTTCGACAGTCGGTGGATCAGCCTGGACGGCTTATGAAACAATTGTTTTTGATCCGGGAGGAGGACCTCCAGGTGATTTTGAAATTACGATGGATGCCGATACTGTATTCATTTGTGCAGGTGAAGATGCCAACCTTGGTGTTGAAGCCATTAACAACTGTACCCCTGTAGATTATATGTGGGATATGGGCGGTGGACCTGGAGAAGACATTGTTGTTTCTCCGGCTACAACAACTACTTATACAGTTACCGTTACAGAAACTGGAGTTTGTGCTCCTGAATTAACAGGGACTACAGTAGTAGTTGTAAATCCTAACCCTGAAGCAGGAACAGCAAGTGTAAATCCAATTGAAATTTGTTTAGGAGAAAGTGCCGACCTTAACCTCGCTGGTTTCGTCGGAAATATACAATGGCAAGAATCGGCTAGTTCCGGTGGGCCATGGACCGATATACCAGGAGCAACAGGACCTGATTTCACGGTCACTCCTACTACCACAACTTTTTATCAAGCCGTCGTCACAAACTCTTGTGGAACTGAGATTTCTAATGAAGTCAGTGTATCTGTCTTTGGGAATCCAGTTGCCGATTTTGAATTTGAAATCAACGGTATCTCTTCCGCTGATGGTTTAACAGGAGGTTGCTACCTCAACACAGTAAACTTCATTGACGGATCATCTGTAGATCCTCCGGGAGTAATTACCAGCTGGTTCTGGCAATTCGGAGATGGAAACACATCTACCGATGTCAACCCTGATCACAACTACGGTTCTGCTGGAACTTATACAGTTTCTTTGACAGTAACAACCGGAGGTGGATGTGATAGTACAATCACGATGACAGTAGTTATGACTGATGATCCAGATATTACTATTATTCAAAATGACCCAACTTGTTTTGGTTATTCTGACGGATCATTCACTATTTTGATTTCTGGTGGATCAGGTGGTCCTGGTGCAATCTTTGAAATCATGAATGAAGATGGTGAAGTAATTAACATTGGAGGTTCAAACACAGTTAACTCTTTAGCTGAAGGAACTTATACTTATTCCGTAGAGGATAATGGTTGTGATACTGACGGAACTGTTATTATTGATGATCCAGATCCTTTAGAAATTGAAATGGATCTTGGACATGTAGCTTGTCACGGTGATGCAACAGGTTATGCAATTGCTGATACCGTTTACAATGCTCAGGGACCAAAAGACTTGATTGTTTACATCTGGTCAACTGGAGAAAATGGACCTGCACTAGATTCTATTGGAGGATTGGTTGCCGGAGAGTACGAATTAGATATTACTGACAGTGCAGGATGTGCTGGTTCAACTACTTTTACAATTACAGAACCACCAGCTTTAGAATTCTCTGAAATTGGATACGAGCCTGCTTACTGTAGATTATACTCTTACCAAAGTGGTAGTGGACAAGTTTACGCTGCAGCTACTGGTGGTACTCCTGACTATACTTACCTATGGGAAAACCTTGGTACAGGAGCTACTTCTATCAACACTACATGGGGTGGATTAAACCCTGGAGATTATGAAATCACAGTTACAGATAATAACGGTTGTATTTTAACACAAATTATCGTCTTGGATTCATTAAATCCATTTTCAGAATTTGATGTTGTATCTCAACAATTGAATGCAAACTTAGAAGGTACTGCAACTGTTTGTGTAGATTTAATTAACCAGTCAATGTACTTCACAGATGAGGACGCTGATTCAGATGGAGATTCAACTTTCTGGTGGAATTTCAACTATCCAGACGCACAAACAACTCTTCATCAGGATGCTGAATACTACACCGTATTTGATACTTGTTACGCTGAAGGAGGAACTTATGAAATCTGCTTAAAAATCCAGAACAAAAACGGATGTGAGCACGAGACATGTAAGACCATTACTGTGTTTGATCCACTAAAAGTGGTTCCACCAAATATCTTTACTCCTGATGGAGATGGTGTAAATGATGTATTTACATTTGGTTTCTTAGCCAAGGGAGTACAAACCTTCCATTGTACCATTGTTAACCGATGGGGAGTTAAGATGGCAGAGATTGATGATATCGCCTCTGGATGGGATGGAACAGATCGTAATGGATCAGTTTGTAGAGATGGAACTTACTTCTATATCTACGAAGGAACATCAGAAGCTGGTGAACCATTCTCTGGACAAGGAACAGTAGATATTATTGGTAGCGGTAAATAATACCAAAAGATAAAATGACAAAACGCTCGCTTTTCAGCGGGCGTTTTTTTATGCCCTTTTCCAAACCACATATGATCCTCGTCACCTTTCTTTAAACATTAAAAGCTTATATTTGTTATTCCTAAAAAACACTTATGGATAAATTTCAAGAAGCTTTTGACGAAATCATCGAAAAAGACCTGAAGGTTGAACCAAGAGATTGGATGCCTGAAGAGTATCGTAAAACATTAATTCGCCAAGTTTCCCAACATGCACATTCTGAAGTTATTGGAATGCAACCTGAAGGGAATTGGTTATTGAGAGCTCCATCATTGAGAGCAAAACAGGTACTTCTTGCCAAAATTCAAGATGAAGCCGGACACGGGCTTTATTTATACAGTGTGGCAGAGACTTTAGGTATAAGTCGAGCCGAAACGATAGAACAATTACATCAGGGAAAAGCTAAGTACTCAAGTATATTTAATTACCCTACCCTAACATGGGCTGATATAGGAGCTGTGGGTTGGCTGGTAGATGGAGCGGCTATTATAAACCAGGTTTCTTTGCAAAGAACCTCTTACGGACCTTACTCAAGAGCCATGGTTAAGATTTGTAAAGAAGAAAGTTTCCACCAACGTCAGGGATACGAAATTATGTGTCAAATGGCATTTGGTACTCCAGAGCAAAAAGAAATGGCTCAAGACGCTCTTAATAGATTTTGGGAACCATCATTAATGATGTTTGGTCCTCATGATGCTGATTCAGTTCATAAAGGACAGTCAATGGCATGGAAAATCAAGAGGGAGTCTAACGATCACTTACGTCAACGTTTTATTGACCGTACCGTAGCGCAAGCGGAGTATTTAGGTTTAACAATTCCAGATCCTAATCTCAAATTCAATGAGGAGACAGGACATTACGAAACAAGTCCATTTAATTGGGATGAGTTTTGGAATGTGGTAAAAGGAAATGGGCCATGTAATACACAACGTCTAGATCATCACAAAAGAGCACACGAAAACGGAGCATGGGTTCGTGAAGCCGCTGCAGCTTATGCGGCAAAGACAGAAAATAAAGTGGCATAAAAAATTCAATAAAAATGGAATCAGGAGATAAAGTTTGGGAAGTATTTGTTCAAAAAAAATCAGGACTTCCTTTTAAACATGTAGGAAATGTACATGCCTACGACAAAAAAATGGCTGTTCAAAACGCCAGAGATTTATATACTCGAAGAGGAGAAGGAAGAGAACTTTGGGTAGTTCCAACATCAGAAATCGTTTCTGTTCCTTTGGATGATGCAGATGCATTTTTTGATCCATCAGAGGATAAACCATACAGACACGCTACTTTTTACGAGATTCCTGACGGAGTAAAACATCTCTAAGCCATGAAAATTACTATTGAAAATAAAGAAGCAAAATTCTTATTGAGAATTGCTGATACGGCCCTAATTCTTGGCCAACGAGTAGCTGAACTATGTAGTAATGGTCCTTTTTTGGAGGAGGATATTGCTCAATCTAATATTTCATTAGACTTATTTGGTAGAGCTGAAGAATTATACAAAATCATTGCAAAAATAGAAGGCGATAAGTATACTGCTGATGATTATGTTTTTCATCGTAACGAGCGAGAATACTTTAACCTAAAATTGGTTGAACAGCCAAATGAAGACTTTGCGTGGACGATTGCTCGACAATACATGCATGATGTTTATGTGCAAGAGGTTTTTAGCCAATTTCAGTCTTCTTCTAATGAAGAGCTTGCTGGTTTATCAGCAAAAGTATTGAAAGAGATCAGATACAGTTACCTTCATTCAAAAGATTGGATGATGCGTCTTGGTTTGGGTACAGAAGAAAGTCATCGTCGACTTCAAGATGCTGTTAGTCATTTAAGAAAATTCGTTGAAGAAATCTTTAATTGGGATGAGCTAGATCGTGAGTACTATCAGGATTGTGATAAAATTAAATCAAACTGGGAATCTGAAGTTAATGCAACTTTAGATGCTTGTAATATTACAAGAGAAGACATTCCTTCTCAATCAATGCGCGATTACAGAGACGGATTCCATAGTGAGCACATTGGTCATTTATTGAGTATCATGCAATATTTACCAAGAGCTTATCCAGACGCAAAGTGGTAGTTGATAAAACTCAGAATACTGATTTATGGCAGTTGCTGGAAGAGGTTCCTGATCCGGAAATTCCTATCATCAATTTGGTTGAATTAGGAGTAGTACGAAATGTGAGTCGTTCTGAAGATGGATTAATTACGGTTGTAATCACTCCTACCTACACTGCCTGCCCTGCAAAAAAATTCTTTGAAGACCTTATATTGGAGAAGCTGCGAGAAAATGGCTACGACAAAGTAGAAATTATTACTCAGCTTTCTCCAGCATGGTCTACCGACTGGTTGAGTGAAGAAACCCGTCAAAAGCTCATGAAAGATGGTATTTCTCCTCCTACAGGAGATAATCAAATCGTTCAATGTCCAGTTTGTAAATCAACCGACACTAAAGTCATTTCTGATTTTGGATCGGTTCCCTGTCAATCACTTTATAGCTGCAATAGTTGCAAAGAACCATTCAGTTACTTTAAGTGTCATCGTTAAACAACACTTTTTCTTTCTGAATACTTCATTATCTTTGAATTACAAGAATGAAGACACTGGTAATCACACTACTTAGCCTGATATGGTTATTGTGGCAGCCTTCTCTTGTATTTTGTGCACCCGCAGATAGCATACAAATACAGGAGGATATTGACCATTTTGAAAAACTGTTGTATCAATCTCCAGATGAGGCTGAAAACCTTGCCAGACAAATTACAAGTTCTTCCCGACAAGTCAATTATAAATCAGGAACAGCTGTTGGTTATACCTATTTAGCTTACAGTCAAATCTATTTATCCAAATTTGATTCTGCCGAATATCACATTCAAGAGGCCCTAAAAGTTTGCCAAAAATATAATTTAGGCAAAGAGAAAATGGAAGCCTATCATGTCTACGGTCATTATTATTTCTATAAAAGTGATCCTGATCGGGCATTGGAAATGTACCTCAAAGCTTTAAAAATTGCTGAGGAAAAATACCCACAAAGCTCTGCCGTATATAACGCCTCTGTTGGTTTAATTTTCCAGAACATGAGTAATTATGCCAAAGCAGAAACGTATCTGGTAAAAGCTCACCAATTGGCCACGGTTTACAAAGACAGTAGTACACTCATGTTCGTTCTCAATAACCGAGGAATCATTGCTAAAAATGAAGGTAGATATGAAGATGCTATTCAACTGTACGAAGAAGGTCTTGTTTACGCCAATGCCCTTAGTAATCCACGAAGAAAATCAGAACTGCTTCAAAACCTCTCTTCCGTTTATAATCGCATGGGGCATCATGACAAAGGTTTAGAGCTTCTTGTTGAATCTATTGAAATTTCGGAACCTTTTTCAAACAATCGTGATCATGCCATTAATTACCACAACCTGGCTTACAGTTATTTTGATGTTGGTTATTACGATAAAGCTTTAGAAGCCAACACAAAGGCCTTTAAATACGGAGAAATGGCGCAATTCAAAGAGGTTTTGACAGAGTCCTATGGCTTACGTGCTGAACTTTATGCGGCAAAGGGAAATTACAAAAAAGCCTACGATGACATGTTCATCTATTACACATTAACTGATTCTCAATACCTCGATCGACTCAACAATGCAGCTTTGAAATACGAGAGTCAATTTTTACTGGAAAAAGAAAATCTTCAGGACTCATTAGAACATGCTAAAAGTCAAGAAATCACAGAACTTCAAATTTCCAATGAAAAGAAAATCAATCGTCAAAAAGTTAAATCACGAGAATCACTTCTTTGGGCCTCGGGAATAGCCTTAATCATTGTCATCATCGGAATCTATTTCCTCTTTAGCCAAAACCGAAAAGTTAAATCTCAAAACGAAATCATCTCACAAAAAAATGATGAAGTTCGGCATCAAAAAGCTGAATTAGAAGAGCAACATAAGGAAATAACAGACAGTATTCATTACGCCGAACGAATTCAAAAAGCCCTTTTATCAACTGAGGAAGAGTGGAATCGAATATCACCACAAAACACAATATTCTTTAGACCAAAAGATGTTGTAAGCGGTGACTTTTATTGGGCCCATCATTTAGTTAATGAAAACATATCGGTTTGGGCTGCTGCTGATTGCACCGGTCATGGAGTTCCGGGAGCTTTTATGAGTATGTTGGGAATAGGATTTCTCAATGAAATTGTCGTCGAAAATAAAATAGCATCTCCCTCTGAAATCCTAAATCAGCTTAGAGATAAGATTATTAAAGCCCTCAGACAAAAAGACAGTATTGAAAGCCAAAAAGATGGGATGGACATTGGCCTATGCGTATGGAACAAAAACACCAATGAACTTGAATTTTGTGGTGCCAACAATCCACTTTGGATTATTCGGGAACAAAATCAGCTTAAAGAGCAACAAGATTATAAAATTGCATTCAGCAATGAAAACTTTAGTCTCATTGAACTACAAGCCAATAAAATGCCAGTAGGTTTTCACACCTCCAAAAACGTTCCTTTCATAGCTCAAAAAATTCAACTCAAACCCAATGATCAAATCATTACCTTTAGTGATGGATATCCAGATCAATTTGGAGGACCAAAAGGAAAAAAGCTAAAGTACAAAGCCTTTAAACAGACCTTGTTGAATTTGGCTAGTCTTGAACCTCCATATTATCAGGAGCAATTAAAACGAGCTTTTGACCAGTGGAAAGGAAGCTTTGAACAAACTGATGACGTTTGCGTTATCAATATTAGGGTGTGAGGATATAAATTCACATTGTGTACTTTGCCTCAAAAAAATAGGGGTTTTATTTTACTGGATCGACATGCTAATAACAAGAACAATTTTAAAATTCAAATGTTAAAAAACTTACTTTTCGCAACAGGGTTTCTTCTGGCCGGAACCTTTAACCACATTTGGGCACAAGAATTTTATACAGGTTATCATACTGACAACTATGCAGGTATGACCGCTGTAGCCGTACAGCCTGCAGAGATTGTTGATAATCGCTATAAATTTCACTTTGGTGCTTCAATGGCCTTTCAGGGCTCTAACAATTATTCGGCAACCAACTTTAACGTGTTTACCGGATTTGTAAACAATCAATTGAATTCATACCGTGATCATAACTTAAGAGGGTATCGTACCAATCATATTCGATTGGACATTATTAATGGAATGTTTGAAATCAATCACAAAAATGCAATTGGTTATTCCATGACATTTAATAACTATCGCCTAATTGATGGTTTACCAGCCGATTTTACTGCTGCAGGATTTGAAGATTTCACACAAAATTCTGTTGTTGGAGTACCAATTGCTTACAAGCGTTTGATGATTCAACGCTTTTCTTACTTTGCACATAATTGGTATTACGGACGTGTACTTAAAGAAGATGATGAACATTATTTGAAAGCTGCTGGAGCATTTAAAATCATTAATGGGGCTAACGGAGCTTCCCTGTATAGCAAAAGTGGAACCATGCAGTTTCAAAATGCCAATGGTCCTCAGTTTGATTTAGTTTCAGATGACATTAAATATGGTGTTGCCAACAATGATGAATCTTTAGATAACCGTAACTCCGGAATTGGTTTGGATTTGGGAATTGTTTATGAATTCCGTCCAGATCATGATTCTTACGTTTACGACATGGATGGTGAAACCAACATTCCACGTTATGACGTCAACAAATACAAGTTTAAAGTGGGAGTTTCTTTGGTAGATATCGGACGTGTAAAATTTTTCAAAGACACCAATAGTTTTGATTTTAGCACAACGGGAACAGTTGTAGACGGAAATCAAATCATGAACGGAGCTTCGTTGACCAATAATACCTTTAATTATTTAAGTGGTAGTGTTGCCAACTCCCCTACTTCAACTCAGTCAGGATCCAACAAAGAAACTTTTAATATGAGTTTGCCAACGGCCTTAAATATTCAGGCTGATTATCACATTTGGAAAGGATTTTATGCAGCCTACTCTGGTTCCATTCCAATCGCTATTCCGGGAGATGGAAGTAGAGTTTACAATCCAACGACACATTCCATTACCCCACGCTACGAAAGTATGAGATGGTCCATTATGACTCCTTTCACCATTAAACGAAATGGACAGTTCAACTTTGGTATTACGGGTCGAATTGCAGCAGGAAATGTTAACTTCTTTATGGGAAGTCATAACCTAACGTTTCTTTTTGGACAAAGAAGAAGATACGACCAAAGCTTTTTTGCTGGAGTTAGTTTTGGTTTGAGACACCGTGTTCCTAAAGACCGCGATAAGGACAAGGTTTCTGATCAGAAAGATCGTTGCCCTGACGATCCGGGATTATGGGAATACAAAGGATGTCCTGATACGGATGGTGATGGTTTAATTGACTTAATTGATCATTGTATCTACGATGCAGGAGATGAAAAGAATTACGGATGTCCGGATAGAGATAATGATGGAGTAATTGATGTAAATGATCGTTGTCCTGATAATCCAGGATTAGCTGTTCATTACGGATGCCCGGATAGAGATAAAGATGGTGTAATTGATGCTGCCGATAGATGTCCTGACGTTCCAGGAATTGAATTGAACAATGGGTGTCCTTTTGAAAATCAAGGATGTTGTATGGACAATGATGGAGATGGTATTTCCAATGCCGTTGACAAATGTCCTGAAGTTTCCGGTTCAGTTTATAACGAGGGATGTCCGGTTGACTCAACAAACCTTGAAAAAATCAAATGGGAGGAAGTAAAACCTGTTATCAATCCAAATCATACCGACGTTCAAATCAAGGATACCTTGAGTAAAGGTTCAACTGATATTGATAAAGGAAAAGAGGAAGAACCTAAACAAATTGAGGATATCAAAGACATTCCAATCATGAATAGTGGAACTAACCTGAGAGGAATGACAGTTTACTTTGATCACAACCAGGCTTATTTGGAAGATCAGTATATCAAAGAGGTTAATAAAATGATTAAGGATACCGACTTTGAAAGAAATCCAAAAGTGAAATTCATCGTTATTGGTCATACAGACAATGTAGGATCTGATAACTACAATTTGCTGTTATCTAAACGAAGAGCTGAAACGGTGAAAAAGCACTTAATTAATCAAGGGGTTCCAGCTTCACAAATTGAAGTTTATTATTATGGAGAGTGGCAACCACTTTACTCTAACGATAATGAGAAAAATAAAGGAATTAACCGAAGATGTGAGATTCAGGTGATGCGGAATTAATTCCATGCGATTAACAACAAAAGGGACTCTGAGTACAGAGTCCCTTTTTTAGTTTTAAAATTCAAGCTCTTAATAAGTAATCTCAAGTAAAGGATAAGAAGCATCCCTTATATGTACTTTTGATTTAGATTGATCTGCACATGATTCAAAAACAGCACAGTTTAAAAGAGTATAATACATTTGGAATTGAAGCAAAAGCCTATTCTTTTGCCAAGTTTCAATCCATTGACGAATTGGTTGAAATTCTTCAATCAAGAAAAAGTATTAATGACCCTTTACTTATTTTGGGAGGGGGTAGTAATATTCTACTCACTCGTGATTACGAAGGTTTGGCCATTAAAAACGAATTGACTGGGATTGATGTAGTGGAGGAAGATGAGCAACAAGTTAAAATTAGGGCCATGGCCGGAGAAGTATGGCATGAACTAGTTATGTACGCCGTCTCTAATGGATATGGCGGTATTGAAAACCTTTCTTTAATTCCAGGTTCGGTTGGAGCTGCTCCTATGCAAAACATTGGAGCTTATGGTGTTGAAATCAAAGATGTTTTTGTTGAATTAGAAGCCTTAAACCGAAAAAGTCTTCAAATTGAAACGTTTACCAAAGAGAATTGCAAATTCGGATATCGGGAAAGTGTTTTTAAACGTGATTTAAAGGATCAATACATCATTCTTAGCGTTACACTTCTATTGAGTAAGAAGCATCAGTTAAACACCTCTTATGGAGCAATTGAGCAGGAATTAACCAAGAAAGGAATTGATACACCAGGTATAAAAGATGTTAGTGAGGCTGTTATTGCCATTCGACAATCCAAATTACCCGATCCTGCGGAAATTGGTAATTCGGGAAGTTTCTTCAAAAACCCAGTAGTAAGTGCCGAAAAATTTGAACAATTAAAATCTAAATTTCCAGATATTGCCAACTACCCACTTCCAAACGGTGAGGTAAAATTGGCTGCGGGCTGGCTCATTGACCAAGCCGGGTGGAAAGGAAAAACCATTGGGAACTATGGTGTTCATAAAAATCAAGCTCTGGTTTTAGTTAACTATGGCGGCGCTTCAGGAGCTGATATTTGGCAATTATCCGAAGATATTTTGCAATCTGTAAAAGACATTTATGATGTTGACCTCGAGCGGGAGGTGAATATTATTTAATTCTTAATTTGTGGATTTTCAGCAAGTACTGAATCATTAAATTGTAACTTTCTAAAGTTTCTACGATTTATTAATATTCAATCACTTGCCATGATTCGACAATTATTATCCTTACTTTTTTTCAGTCATTTATCACTGGTATTTGGCCAGGATGAATTTGGAAAAACTGAATTCACAACACATGATAATGGTTTGATGTATTCTGTATCCACTATGGAAAAGCTGTCGGCTATTGCCGATTCCTTGAATTTAAAGTATTTACAATGTGATTTAGATCGAACCTATTATTCCAAACAACAAGGTGAAGGAATTTACTTTGTACTAAAAGGAAAAAAGGCAGTAAAACTGGCTGAAGACCTCGATAATGGCGTATCCTTTGATGAAATACGAAGCAAATATCCCTCTTTGAAGATGAAAGAGAATCTCCTGGTTATCAAATACCAGATGACGAATACGGAGGATGGGAAACCAATCACCACATTTGAAGAAGCTGGAGGCGCCTACTACGGAAAACAACTCAGTGTCAAAAAGAACATTGAAGAAGTTTTAGCCAATTCTATTCAGTTCAGCTACAGTCCTGAAACGAGATACAGTGAAGAAGAAGTAATAGGATTCTTTTTTCCCAATGGAATGCAATCAACTGAATTGCCAGAAAAATACGCCAGGATAATTCAGTACGCCGACTGTTTGGTGGATACTAATACTGTTAAGCTAAGGGATAACGCAGAAATGGGACACATAACGCTTCCAAATAACTTTGAGAACCTATCTCAAAAGAAAAAAGAAAAGTTGCTGGAGGAATTCCGAAGTACGCGGGTTATAGGCTTTTGTAGCATGGATGATGGACCAAGAATTCATGCAGTTAACATTGCTTTATTGTCTGCAGAAACAGGAAACTGGGGCGTTTTCTTAAGAGCTCATTTAGATATTATGAATGACAATTTCGAGCGGATGTCCGACGGGAGCTATGCCTGGGGAGAACGTTTAACTTATATAAAAGAACTTGAAGAGCTTAACATTGATGTTTTACAACTGATTTTTGGGATAAGTCTTAGAGTTGAAAATGCGTCAAGAAATCATTATTACGGCAGTATAGGACGACTTGGTCGAGCTCTATCGGAGACAGCTAATCCAAAAGAAGTTGAAATGGCTTTATTATTGGCAATCAGTGATACAAAATTGGATGATTACAACCGTCTATTGGCCTATTACATGATTACCTCTTATACTTATCATTTAACCGAAGAATCACAAAAAGCTTACTTACTACCAAAGATTGAATCGGCCATTAAGACATTCCCCAACTATCTTCAACAGTACATTAAAGAAGAATAGCTAATTAATTTCTATAAATACTAATCCCATAATCAGGTCGCATTCGAGTTCCTTTTGGAATTGCTTTTCTCTTCACTCGATTAGCAAATTCAAAATGTCCATTTCCTTTTAGTCTGTACTTTCCCTTAAAAATTCCCTTACCACTAACTTCGTTCCCAACAAAAACTAAACTATCTGTAGCCGGAGAATTCCCCATAATTATCCCGTAAGATTCCACCTTGTTTAAGGCAAATACATTGTACGGCCCATTTATACCATGCGAATCATCAATTACCAAATTTTGAATGCGATTACGCTCAAAGAAATTGACATAGGGATAATTTCCATGTAAAACTAAATCTCCAGCTGCTCGTTTTGGCAAAAAAGGCTCTTTCCAATACGGATTGTCTGATTCGTTTTCAATGATAACATTTCCGTTTGCTCCTGCTTGTAAAAGCATAGCATGCCTTAGATGATTGAAATGATTATACATGATTGCACATTCACTGGTTGCAAATTGCAAAACAACTCCATAAGCTTTTCCTCCGGCTCCATAATCATAACCGTAAGCAAAATGACTATTCTTCACTTCACAATTAGCCGCATATTCCAGTAAGACATGAGCATAATTTGTAGAATCACTTCGAACATTATTCACCCAGCAATTCACAGCAAAACGAAATTGAATGTTGGAGGTCTGCAACTTTGTTTGATTTCGTCGTTTTAAACTCAGTTTTTCAATTCCGGCCCCTTCAGCTGGTAAGAGTTTCACGGCGTAAGGCTTGTTTTGGAGATGGTAATCTCTCCTCAATTGACCTTCCAGAAAAATCTTATCCCCATCAATTTTCTCAATTTTAATTATTTGCCCTGATTTACCCCAAGCCCAATTGGAGTGGACAAAATCTTAATCATTGTCGCCCAGAATAATCCAATCCCCTGCCTTTAAAGTTGAATTTTCCTGAATTAGAATACTTTCATCAAACCTATTTACCCCCTGCTCAAAGAAGACCGTATCTACCGTTTTTTGTCCTTGCGTTAAAATTAAATCATGCTCCTTCTCCAGATTAAAAACAAAGGTCGTTTTATCTATTCCGGCTCCTTTCAACACAAAATTCCCGGGTAATTGAATACGCTCTTCAAAGTAATAAACTCCCTCTGAGAATTGAATTTCCCGACCATCTGGGTAGGTTTGAAAGATCTTTTTTAGAATGGCATCATTGGCTGTTTTCCCATCTGCTACACCTCCAATGTCATCAAAGCGCAGTGCTTGTGACTGCTTTACGAAATCCAGCTTTAAGCCTGCATTAGACCATTCAATAGCATCAACTACTTCCTTATTTTGCGAAAGTGCTGTAAAAGCACATAAAAAGAGAAATACAATACTTCTCATTACCCCATAGCCGAAGCAAAATAGTCCATCATTTTTTTGTTCGCCAAATAAGCCTCCATGGTTTTTTCCAAAATATCATCTTGTTCAATAACCTCAGGTTCTAACTCTACAAACCAATAAAATTGCTTATTGAACAGAATCGGAGTCTTCTCTCCAGCTTCCTTTAATTCTTTAGGAAGGATTTTGTTCTTTTCTCCTCTTATTTCCCCAAAAACAGATTTAAAGCTTTCATCAGCCATGAGTTTCTCAATTTTTTTTGGAGCAGCAGCAATTGTATTTCGGATTGATAAAAGTTGTTCTTTATCCGGCATATAAACACCTCCATAAATACGGTAATGTTCTGGTCCGGCCTCTACATACAAACCTGGATAAGCTTTGTCTTTTCTTCCTTTTGGAGAAATGATAGCCGAACGATTCAATTTATATGGCGACTTGTCCTTTGAAAAACGGATATCTCTGTTGATTCTAAAAACAGCTTCTTTATGTGTGATTTGGATCTTTTTATCGTGTTTTTGTACCTCAGCAATAAGATCATTCACAAATTTTTCAAAAGGCTCTTTGATGTTATTTGTATATCGTTTTCGATTTTCGTCAAACCAATCTTTATGGTTATTGGCTGCCAGTTCTTTAAAAAAGTTAAGATAGTCTTCTGAAAAATAGCTCATTTTTATTCGTTTATCAGTATTTGAGTACTTTTTAAAGTTATAAAATTTGAAAACATTTCGGAGGCAAAATAAAATAGTTTCTACCTTTACCCTCAAATAAAATCTATATCCGAATGAGTCAGGTTAGTGTGCAAAGTATTGAAAAAGCAATTGAGAAAATTGATTCGCTTAACGACGAAGCTCTTGATAAGTTAATTGAGACTTTTACCCTTAAGCAAGAACAATTGGTTAGCTACCTTTTACAAGCTGGAGTTGAATATGAAAATGAGGAGTTGAACGTTTTTTCAATTTACTATTTTGCCATTGTGTTGGAAGCTTTTTTAAACGAAGGTTTACAATTAAAAGAAATCTCTGAAGAAGATATTGACAATTTTCAGGATCCCTTTTTATTGGCTTTGGATGCCATTCATAAGGAAGAAGATTACGAACCTATGCAGGATTTAACGCGTCAGCATCACCTTATGCAATTTATGATGCATGAAATTGAGGCTGCTGATGAGGATGGAGAAGTATTGGATGAAGAAACCAAATTACAGTTGTTTATTGTAAGTTCAGGAATGATTGGTTTAATGAATCAGGCCATTACCAAATAAATTCCATGACTCCCAAAGAGATTATTGATACGATGATGGAATCCGATTCCATGAGCCAATGGCTCGGAATTGAGGTATTGACTTATACACCAGGTAGTGTTTCGCTTAAAATGACTGTCAGATCCGAGATGGTGAATGGTTTTGGTGTAACACATGGAGGTATTACTTATTGTTTAGCGGATAGTGCTTTGGCTTTTTCATGCAATTCACACGGAATGCGAGCAATGTCTATTGAAACGTCTATTTCTCACACCAAAAGCGTTCATACGGGAGATGTGTTAACCGTTCACACAAAAGAGTTGAATTTAACGCGTAAAACAGGCTTGTATGAAATGGATATTTTTAATCAAAAAGAGGAACGTGTAGCCCACTTTAAAGGAACAGTCTATAGAAGCGATAAAAACTGGTAATTACTTTTCTACTTTCTCTTCTGATTGGATGTAACCATCTTTGTAAACCTCAGTTCTAAGTGGTTTTCCTTTTTCATCAAGAATTGTAACTGTACCGCTTCCTAACTTCACGGTACCACAATCAATTTGCTTTCCTCTTTTATTTCGGCATTCAAAAACCTGAAGGAGTCTTCCATCAATCAAACGCCAATGTGTTTTTAACTTACCATTAGGATAAAACGCTTTATAAGATCCTGTTTGTTGCCCCAAAACGTAAGTCCACATTTCTTTTGGTTTTCCATTTTCATAATAGATGTACCAATCCCCTGTTCGCTTATCTAACTCATACTCCCCTTTCATAAAAGGACCATAAGTCCGAACTCCACTACTGTCTGTTGAAGCCACTTCTCGCTCTTTCCAGGCACCTTCTTTATTCCCTAATTTAAAACCACCCTCTGCTTCTAATTCGCCATCATCAAAATAAAATTTCCACTCTCCTTCCTCCTCATTGTTAAGAAAAGTTCCGGTTTTCATCAATTGCCCATTACGATGATGGTAAGTCCAAACACCACTTCTCCCCTCTTTATTAAAAAGTCCTTTTGCCTGAAGCTTTCCATTATCATAATTCCATACCCACTCTCCAGTTCTGATATCCTCTTGAAACTCTCCTACTCCCCATAATTGACCATTTTTATGATAAGTATTCCACATTCCAATTCGCATACCTTCGGCATAAACACCTTTCTCTCGAAGCTTTCCGTTACGGTAGTTGACATGAAACTGACCATCTCTCACATCATTTTTATATCGAACGATTTCCTTTTCACGCCCATCGGGGAAATTGGTAATCCACTTACCAGTTTTCTTATCCTCATCAAAAGTTCCGCGCGTACGAATAGCACCATTGCTGAAATAATAAAAAGCAAAACTATCTTTAACGGATACTTCTATTCCTTCCTTTTGAATAATTGCGTAATAGATACTGTCTTTCGTAAAATGATTCCGGTAATAACTCACCCAGTTCCCAACACGCAAAGTGTCTTTAAGACTACCTATTTGATAAAGCTGTCCGGTTTTATAATAGTATTTACAATCGGTTATACCATTTTCCTCATGGGTATGACAAATGGAATAGACATTTCCTGATTCATCATAAGTGGTATCAGATCCATGGGCAAAACTCAACTGAGCCGCCAAACAAAAAGTTAAAATTAAAAATCCTCGCATACTATTGAATTATCGAGATTAACGCCAAAACCATTCAATTCGTTAGGCAGGACATCAAATTTAAGCCTCTTTTTTCGTAATTACCCATTGCCCAGTTTTCACCAAAGGCTCAGCTTGTTTAAATTTCACGACTTTGGTTTCACCATTCTTCAAATTACGGATTTCAACTTTATCGTTTCGTCCAATTTTAGGAGCAACCGTTACTGGCTTACGCTTTGGTTGTTGCTGTTGCTGGACTCCTGAATTTTCACGAGCTTCATCGTACCCTTCTGACCCCTGGAACTCTTCTTGCTTGTGCTCTGATGCATTTTCATAAGCACTTTCAAATTCCTGTTGTTTAGTTGGACGATTAGCTTGAGCTTGCTGTGGTAAATTAGCTTTAGTAAGGAAGCTAACCACTTCTTTACTCATCTTAGCCATCATATCCGTAAACAAGCCATAAGACTCTTTTTTATAGATTACCAATGGATCTTTTTGCTCTAACTGTGCATGTTGCACCGTTTGACGCAAATCATCCATTTTACGTAAATGTTCTTTCCACTGGTTATCGATAAATCCTAAAGTGATGATTTTCTCGATTTGTTTCTTTAAAATCTTTCCTTCAGTTTTAACCCCTTCTTCCAGATTAACAACCACGTTCAATGACTTAGTTCCATCCGAGATAGGGAAAGCCATATTACGGTACTTTTCACCTTCGTTTTCAAGCACTTGTTTCAAAACAGGAGCCGCTGTTTTACCTAATAGCTCTGATTTCGCTTCGTAAGTCTCAACTGCTTTGTCGTAAATCGTGTCAATTAAATCACTTGCATTGGTGTTTTCAAAATCACCACGTTGAACCGGTGATTGGATTTTAAGGTATTTTACCAAATCCAACTCAAATGAATCAAAATCTTTTGCATGGTAATGATCATTTACGATTTCCTCTGCTACATCATAGAACATGTTAGAAACGTCCAACTCCAAACGATCTCCGTAAAGTGCATTTCTCCTCTTCTTATAAATTGCATTACGCTGTGCATTCATTACGTCATCATACTCCAATAAACGTTTACGAACACCAAATGCATTTTCTTCTACTTTACGCTGGGCTCTTTCGATGGATTTGGTAATCATTGAATGTTGAATTACCTCTCCTTCTTTATATCCCATTCGGTCCATGATTTTAGCAATACGCTCTGAACCAAATTTACGCATCAAATCATCCTCTAATGAAACGAAGAACTGTGATGATCCCGGATCTCCCTGACGACCAGCACGACCTCTTAACTGTCTGTCTACACGTCGTGAATCGTGACGTTCAGTAGCAATAATTGCCAATCCACCAGCATCTAATACTTCTTTTGAAAGCTTAATATCCGTACCCCTACCGGCCATATTTGTAGCGATGGTTACTTTTCCTGTGTGACCAGCTTCTGCTACAATTTCTGACTCCTTTTTATGGTATTTAGCATTGAGGACATTATGCTCAATTCCTTTTCCTTTCAATACACGACTCAACAACTCTGAAATCTCAACGGTTGTTGTTCCTACCAATACCGGTCGCCCGGCATTTACCATTTTTTCAATCTCATCAACCACCGCATTGTACTTTTCACGTTGCGTACGGTATACCAAATCTTGTTGATCTTTTCGTTGAATTGGTTTATTTGTTGGAATGACAACCACATCCAACTCGTAGATGTCCCAAAGCTCTTGTGCTTCCGTTTCGGCTGTACCGGTCATTCCAGAAAGCTTATGATACATTCTAAAGAAGTTCTGCAAAGTAACCGTTGCATAGGTCTGAGTTGCAGCTTCAATTTTCACATTTTCTTTGGCTTCAATCGCCTGGTGTAATCCGTCCGAATATCTTCTTCCGTCCATGATACGACCAGTTTGCTCATCAACGATTTTCACCTTTCCATCCATGATCACATATTCTACTTCTTTCTCAAAAAGTGAATACGCTTTCAACAATTGGTTAATGGTATGGATTCGCTCCGATTTAACAGTAAAGTTATCAATCAATGCCTCTTTTTCCTTTAGCATTTCCTGACGCTCTAAGCCTCTATCTTCTAATTCTTTTAAGCCCAAACCAATATCCGGCATCACGAAATAGTCGCGATCCTCTCCATCCGAAAGTAAGTCAATCCCTTTCTCAGTTAACTCAATGGTATTGTGCTTTTCATTGATAACGAAATAAAGCTCTTTGTCGATCTTAGGCATTTCACGCTCTCGATCTTGCATGTAATAATTCTCCGTTTTTTGAAGCTGAGCTTTAATTCCACCTTCGGACAAATATTTAATGAGTGCTTTATTTTTAGGGAAACCTCTATGAGCGCGTAATAAAGCATCACTACCTTCTTGCAATGTTTCTTTATCCACATCTCCTGTTTCCAATCCTTTTAACTTCTGCTTAGCTTCAATTAAATAAGCTTGAACGAGCTTTCGTTGTGCACTAACAACCTTTTCTACCTTTGGTTTTAAGCCTTCAAATTCATGCTTATCACCACCAGAAGTAGGTCCTGAAATGATCAATGGTGTTCTTGCATCATCAATTAAAACGGAATCCACCTCATCAACAATGGCAAAGTGATGTTTCAACTGTACAATCTCATCCGGATTAGAAGACATATTGTCTCTCAAGTAATCGAACCCAAATTCGTTATTGGTACCAAATGTAATATCCGCTCGGTATGCTTTTCGTCGTTCGTCAGAATTTGGACGGTGTTTATCAATACAATCAACAGTTAATCCGTGAAACTGGTATAAAGGTCCCATCCATTCGGAGTCCCTTTTTGCCAGGTAATCATTCACCGTTACCACATGTACCCCTTTTCCAGCCAAGGCGTTGAGATAAACAGGCAAAGTTGCCACGAGGGTTTTTCCCTCCCCTGTTTGCATCTCAGCAATATTTCCTTTATGTAAAACAGATCCACCGTACAACTGCACATCATAATGAATCATATTCCAGGTAACTTCCGTCCCAAAGGCATCCCATGAATTATTCCAAACCGCCTTATCATCTTTAATGTTGATGTGCTCATATTCATTGGCTAATTCTCGGTCAAAATCACTAGCTGTAACCTCAACTTGTTCGTTTTGAGCAAAACGGCGAGCAGTGTCTTTCACCACAGCAAAAGCTTCAGGTAAAATGTGTTCTAAAATCACCTCTAACTCCTCATCAACCTTTAACTTAAGCTTATCGACTTTGGTATAAATAGCGTCTTTTTCCTGAAAATCCATTCCCGGATTGTCATCTACCTGCTTTTCTAATGCCTTAATTTCATCTTCCAGGCTTTTTGTATGTGCTTTTATTTTTTCCTGGAATTCTACTGTCTTCGCTCTCAACTGATCGTTAGTCAAAGCAGAGATTGCTCCTTCAAAAGACTTTACTTTGTCTACGTAGGGTTGGTAGATTTTATCATCCTTCTTTGACTTGTTTCCTACAATATTCTTAAGTATACCTAACATCTGTTCTTTTTTTCGATTCTCCGAATTACGCTCTTTCTCTGTTTTCCATCATTCTACACATTCTCAAAACGCCTTTTCGCAAGGCAGTAAAAATAAGGAGATATCTTGATTTAATCTAATTTCAGGAACAAGAAAAGTCACAAATCATACCAACTTCTTTTTTCGGTCAAGATGTCGGTTTTTATACTGATTTTTCCTAAAAAGTTGAAATATTGTCGGTTGCTTTCACTTTTCCGACTCATTTTGTCAGCTTAATGCCAAAATTGTTTTAAAATGAAGACAAAAAAAGCCCTCCTGAAAAGGAAGGCTTAATTTTTTAATTTGAGTCTATTCATTTAAGTTTTAGACTTTAATATTCGTCTTCATTAAAGAAAAAGTCCTCTTTGGTCGGATAATCTGGCCAGATTTCTTCGATGCTTTCATAGATTTCTCCTTCATCTTCAATCTCCTGCAAATTTTCTACCACCTCTAAGGGAGCCCCGGTCCGCATTGCAAAATCAATCAATTCGTCTTTTGCTGCCGGCCATGGAGCATCTTCTAAATATGAAGCCAATTCCAGTGTCCAATACATAATTTGATCTTTTACTTTTTCGCAAAAGTAGATTTTTTTCTTTTACATCCAAATTTTTAGGAAAAAATCTGCTCTATTTTATTAACAACACCCTCATTATCTGGGTTTCCACGGAATTTCTTCGGCATTTAATTGTACCGAAACGTATCGCCCGTAAACAAAGATGTAATCACTTAAACGGTTGAGATAAGCTAAAATTACAGGATTTTGCTCAAATTGTTCATCCAACTCAACCACTAAACGTTCGGCTCGTCGACATACACAACGTGCAATATGACAAAATGAGACTGTTTCATGCCCACCTGGTAAAACAAAAAACTTCATTGGCTCCAGTTCTTCATCCATTTTATCAATGGCTCTTTCCAAGTACTCGATGTCGTTTTCTCCAATTTCGGGGAGCTTCATTTTTGACTTTTCAGGATCTGAGGCCAAATGCGAACCGAGCGTAAATAAACGGTCTTGAATTTCAATAATCTGCTCTTTATACTCATCTGAGACAGCTCTATCCCGTAATAATCCCATGTAAGAATTTAATTCATCCACGGTTCCATAAGCATCAATTCGCAGGGAATATTTGGGCACTCTAGTACCTCCGATTAACCCTGTTTTACCTTCGTCTCCCTTTTTTGTATAAACTTTCATCGTTCTTTTAATATTTTCGTTTATCGGCCCTAAAAGGCTCCGTTTATTCTAGTTTCAAATTGCCTTTTACTTACAATTCCCATTCTAAAAAGGTCAATACTCACTCCTATTTGATCTGATTCTTTTATTTCATTCCAGGCCTTCTCCATTCCATCACTCCAGTAAATATCATCAAAGATGATAAATCCATTTTTATTGAGTCGTTTTAAAAAGAACTCAAAATAGCGTTTTGTCGCCTCATAAGTATGATTTCCATCTATGTACACCAAATCTAAACTAGTATTAAGTGGAAACAGATCTTCCAATACATCATCAAAATTAGCTCGGTAAGCTTTGATTTGCTGTTCTATTTCCAAGTCTTTAAAATTATGACTGGCTAATTCATAAACCGACTCACACCCTTCAATAGTTTGAATTTGATTTTCTTGAGCTCCTAAAGCCAAATAAGCTGTTCCTAATCCCAAAGAAGTTCCTAGCTCAGCTGAATTTCGGATTCCATAATACTCAACCATCCTGCTCAATAATTTACCGTGCTTTTGCTGAATGGATGAGTTTTTTAGAATTTCAGAAACCAACCTTTTATCACTTTTTGTCCCTTTTCGTGAACCTGCCCCCAAATCGTTGAATGAAATTTGCTTTTTCGATTGTGACAAAACATTTCTTAGTTCCTGAATTTTAGTATCATTAATATTTAATGATTTTTTCATTACCTCAGTGTAAAACTCCTTTAAAAAAGGATGCTTTCGATTCATTGATCTGTAACGATTAAGTACATATTTAAAGTAAGCCTTTAGCACCAAAAATGGGATAAGTTTAATACCAAAGGTAATGAGCATTTAAGAATAAGAGCCTCTTTTAGGAAGGTCAATTGGAAGATGCTAAAAAGACAGAAAAATAAATCTGTCTGACCGGAGAAGTATGATGAAGCCCAAAAGGCTTTATCTTTGCGAATTAAGCTAAACATTAAGTCTTGAGTCAAAACATAATCATACAGAGAGAACAAATCCAAAAAGGTAATCCCAAAATTGAACTGAGCAAACCTTGTCGAATTGGTGATGGAATTTTAAGTTTATCAAAAGATGAGCTGGATCAAAAATCATCTGACTTTGAATCACTAAAAGGTTCTAAAACCATTAGTTTTTTTATTCCTGCCAGTGGATCGGGATCACGAATGTTTGGTTTTTTGTATGAATACATGCAAAGCTCAAACCCTAGTTCTGAGGCGATTAAGTTTACCGAATCTTTTATTCAAAACTTAAAGGACTTTGCTTTTTATTCTCAATTACCAGAGCACTACCAAAAGCAATTAGAAGAAGGTGATGTAGATATAAAAGGTTTAATTGAGTTTATTTTGACAACTAATGGATTAGATTATGGTGGACTCCCTAAAGGGCTTGTTCCATTTCATTTTCACGATGAAAAATGGCATACACCTTTTCAGGAGCACCTTATCCAAGGAACTCAAATTGCGGGAGAAGATGCAACTTTTCATTTTACCATTAACCGTTTATTTGAGGATAAAATAACGGACTGTATTGAGACTTACGAGCAACAAAGTAATCGAAATTTCAATATTACGTACAGTGAACAAAATCCAGAAAGCAACTCTTACGCTTTTGGAAAGAATTTAACCCCTGTTAAAGATGAAAACGGGAAAGTTATTACTCGTCCTGCAGGTCATGGAGCTCTTTTACAAAATTTAAACTCTATTGACAGTGATTTCATTTTTATCCGAAATATTGATAACATTCAGCATCCTAGCAGGGCCGATAAATCATTACTTTATCGCAAAGCCTTGGGAGGCGTTTTAATTGAATTTCAAAATAGCATTCATGACCTACTTCGTCAGTTGGATCAAGGAATGGATGTTTCTGAAGAAATGGCCCGTTTAAATGAAAAATACGGACTTCAAATTTCTAATGAAATTTTAACAAAACCAGAACTTCTGCATACTTACCTCAACCGGCCATTGCGCATTTGTGGAATGGTAAAAAATGAAGGGCAACCAGGAGGAGGACCATTTTGGGTATCCGATGAAAAAGGGCATATTTCCCGACAAATTGTTGAGAAGGCTCAAATTAGCCAAAAAGGAGATCAGTTGGATATTTTGGTGATGGCTACTCACTTTAACCCTGTGGAGCTCATTTGTGCTGTTAAGGATTATGAGGGCAATAAATTTGAACTCAACCAATTCAAGAACCAGGATTTGTATTTTATTGTGAATAAAACCCATGAGGGTAAACCTATCCGCTACATTGAAAAACCGGGCCTTTGGAATGGAGCTATGGCTGAGTGGATTACCTTATTTTATGAGATCGACACCCAATGCTTTAGTCCTGTAAAAACTGTGTTGGATTTATTGAATGATTCTCACAATCCTCAGTGACAACCACAATCGTCCTGACCGCAAGACTTTGTTGACTTTAGTTTCTTTTTTTGGATGTTCTTTGCATAAAAACGATAAGCAAAGAAGCCTAAAGCTACTATAAACAAAGCATAAACAATTATTTCCTGTGCATCCATTATCCTAATAATTGATACGCCAACATGGCTGAAAAATAAGCCAATGCTGTCATGTAAACAAATTGAATCGCCGTCCATTTAATGGAAGCTGTTTCTTTATATGTGACGGCTACAGTACTCAAACATTGCAAAGAAAAGGCATAAAACAACAAAAGAGACACACAAGTTGCGAAACCAAATGCTGGTTGACCATTGTTTGAATTCACTTCAGTTTTTAGCCGATCTCGGATGGTCATTTCTTCTTCTGAATCAATGGCATAAATGGTAGAAATGGTTCCTACAAAGACCTCTCTAGCTGCCAAAGACGAAATAATTGCTATTCCAATTTTCCAATCATACCCCAAGGGCTTTATTGAAGGCTCAATAGCCCTTCCCATTAAACCTAAATAGGAATTCTCTAGCTTATATGACGATACTTCTTGTTGAAACTCCTCATACTCCATACCTGGGTATTCTTCCGCCACAATTTCTTTAGCATTGTCAAATTTAGAACCACCGTTCGTCGCCAAAACAAACAATATAATTGAAGCTGCTAAAATGATTTTACCAGCATCCCAAATAAATGCCTTGGCGTTTGTCCAAACCGATAAAAGCACATTCTTTATATCCGGCATAAGGTATTGTGGCAACTCCATGATGAGATAACTCTTAAACTTTGTCTTCAAGATTTTTTTAAAGACAAAACCAGCTACTAAAGCCATTAAGACACCTAGTAAGTACATGGCCATAAGTGCCAATCCCTGTGCATTAAAAATACCATAAGTTTCGTCCGGAACAATAAGAGCAATTAAAATCACATAAACTGGTAAACGAGCCGAACAGGTCAACAAAGGTGTAACCATAATCGTAATCAAACGCTCTCGATTATTTTCGATGGTACGAGCCGCCATAATTGCCGGAACAGCACATGCCATTCCAGAAATAAGCGGAACAATACTCTTCCCACTCATTCCAAATCGTTGCATTAGTTTGTCCGTCAAATAGACAATTCGTGGCATGTAGCCACTTTCTTCTAAAATGGAGAAGATCAAAAACAAAATGGCAATTTGCGGTACAAATATCACCACACCTCCTATTCCAGGAATAATTCCTTCAGCCAAAAGATCAGTAAAATACCCTTCTGGTAACGATGAAGCCGTAATCTCTGATAAAGAGGCAAAAGTGGCATCAATCCAATCCATAGGGTAAGTAGCCAACCAAAAAATGGCCTGAAAAACCGTAAACATTAACAATAAAAAGATCAAATATCCCCATACCGGGTGAATTAGAACCTTGTCAAGTTTACTGGTAAAATCAGTTGCTTTTAATTCATCAACCGTCAAACAATCATCCAAGTATGAATTGATGTGTTTATAACGTAAAATAGATTCGTTTACCTTTAATTTCTTAACCTTAATGTCCTCCTCGTGAATAAATCCTTCCTTTCGAGAGGTAAATTCTGGGTTATTTTGTTTTAAAGGTTGACAGAGGTGCAGAAAATTTTCATAAGCATTGTTCACTCGACTAATAGCCGTGAACTTTTTGAGCAAAGGCAAATTACCTTCTTCGACAAAATGATTTGATATTACTGTATTAGTAACTGGTTTGCTTAAACCTTCTTTCAATTCTGTTAAACCTTCTTCTTTTTTTGCAGAGATGGCATAAACCGGAATACCTACTTTTTCGGACAATTGATCGGTATCAATTGAAATTCCTCTTTTTTCGGCAGCATCCATGAGATTAACAGCCATTACCAAAGGCAATTCCAAATCTTTCAATTGCTCGATTAAGTAGAGACTTCTTTTCAAGTTCAAGGCCGAAGCGACAACCAAAATAATCTCCGGATATTCTTCATTTGATCGATCAAGGATGTAATCCAGCACCAATTCTTCATCTTTAGAAGCAGGATACAAACTACTAATCCCTGGTAAGTCAATCAATTCAAAATCGAGATCATCATGTTTGAATTTCCCCTTTTTTTTGTTGACCGTTACGCCAGGATAATTTCCTGTTTTTTGCCTTAAACCGCAAAGTTTATTGAAAAGCGTGGACTTACCAATATTGGCGTTTCCCACTAAAGCAACCCGCTTTATTTGTTTATGACTGTCCCTTTGCTTCATTTAACCAAGATGGCTTTTGCCTCTGAATGTCTCAATACAATTCTATTCTCCTCAACCCAAATGCAAAGCGGACCTTTAAACGGAAGTTTCTCTATTAATTTGACCTCACTACCTTCAAAAATGCCCAATTCGTTAAGCTTTTCAGACACGTCATTTCTAACAATCTCTGATATGATTCCCATCGAATCTTTTGATAATGAAGTTAATTTCTTTGACATACTCTGGCGGAAGGGCAAATTTAGCCATTTATTCCACTTTTGAGACTACCACTTTTATGGTATTATAAACTTCCTGTCAACTCAGGTTTTTAGAAGGCTTAATTACTCTTTGATGAAAGACAACTCAAAGGAATTTTCAGAAGACGTTACCCTAAGGGTGTAATAACCTTGTTTTAAAGACGAAACGTTGATTGTTTGATGGATGGATGTACAACTGCCTTCAGCAAGTTTTTTTCCGCTAAGATTATAAATTTCGTAGTCAAAATTGATTTGTCCATTTCCTTTTACTTGAAATGTATTTTGGGTTGGATTCGGATATAAGATTAAACTTTCTTTTTCTTCCTTTTCAATTCCATTTGTTGGATCAACTTTTATCCCTAGAAAAGCCAAATCAGTATAATTACCACTGTGAACGTTATTAACATAACCTCCCACCACAAAACGATTGTTAGAATAGATCAAATCTTCAGCTCCCTGCTCATCATCAAAGGGAAAATGATATTTAACAAAACCATTTGTACCAAAGGGTTTATGCGGATTAAAATTTTGATTTAGGGAATATAACATAAAATCATCCGAGGCATGTCCGGGAGCCACATTATCTATGTCAACAGTATAGCCAGTAACATAAGGATTTCCTTCATAAAACTCCAATCCCTTTATGTACGAATAATTTCCTTCGTATTCAATGGCATACGTATTCAATACTTCCCCTGTAGTATCCAACTTTTGAATGGTAAATGAGGTTCCATATTCAAACCCATACACTCGAAAAGACAGGTAAATATGATTCTCAAAAAAATCCAAATCTTCGGTGAAGTGGTTTACTCCTGTTTCAACCTGATAAGGATAAGGCATTGGTGCAACAAAGTCTGACGAGAAACTCCCGCTATTTGAAAGCTTGGCAATATACATTTGCGTATGGGCACTATTTTGAAAATATCCCGAGCAGAAATAGGAATCATTCACCTCAATAATTTCGGTAAAATAACCTCCTTCTCCATGTCTGTCAAAATACAAAGGTAGATCCATCAAGTCCACCACCACCTCTTCAAAATAATCCCAAACCACAACTCCCGTTGTTCCAAAAGTTGAATCGGGAACACCATTCTGATTTAATCGACCTACCATTGGATACTCCAATCCCGTAGCCACATCATTAGTAGTTGCTCCACAAAAAACCACTTTAGCATTGCTATCCATGATTAAACTACCAGCGGTGTTGTAAGTCCCCATAAAATCACTTGTATAAAACCCATCTTCACCAAAAGAAAGATCTAAATCTCCATCCAAATTTATTTTACCTATGAAAAAGCCATTTTCATTTAGTTCTCCATTATTTCGCCCTTGTCCTAAAAAATAAATCCCTGATGTATCCCAAACCGCATGAGTTAAAGAAGAAATTGAATAGCCTGGAAAATCATCCCGAAAAAGGCCATCCTCTCCAAAGGTTAAATCCAATTGTCCATTGGGGTCTATTTTTCCGATAATGATATCAAATGGATATATTCCATCCAAATCCTCAGAAGAATGTCCATAGAAATATGTATTTCCGTCCGGATCAGTCAACAATCCCTCTAACTCATCCAAAGCGTCAATATCAAGGTGTAATTCTCCCTCCACTCCAAAGTCAGAATCAACCGTTCCATTTTGTGCAAACGACAGTGTTTGTAAAAAACAAAAGGCAATAATTATGTTGATTGAGCTTTTCATTCTTAAAAGAGGGATTGTGATAAGTTAGCAATTATTCTTATAGTCCCTCTACAGACTAAAAAAAGGAAATATTCTTGAAAATGGCTTGTAATTCTATACAATTACAGTCTTATTCTTTACGATTCTTCATTTGAGTCGACTTAGTCCTTTAACTTTTTGATGGCATTGATCAACTCATCCCATGGACGGGAATAACGAACAGTAAAATCTAAATACTGTAGTGATTCTAGCCGTGGATGCAGATTTGTTTGCCTTAGCATGACTGGAAAAATAATATTGTTGTTTCCCCATGCAAAGGCCCATTCGTAGGTGACATATTCTGATTTTCGAGCTTCAGGTGACATAATAGCGATTACGGCCAAGGATTGTTTAATCGCCTCGTCGATTTCTTCTCTCCAATCTTGACCAATTCTCAAGCGTTGAGAATCAATCCAGGTGTTAATCCCATTCTTTTCTAATTTCATTTGCAGTAATTCTGCAAAATCAGCATCATCATGATCGTGAGAGATGAAAACGAATTTATTGAGAGCTTGCAAACTTATACTCCTATCAAAGTCGGATTTCTCCTCAAAATATTCAAAATAAATTCGCCGAACGATTTGTACTAATTCATTTAGAACAGTGTCCCGATCGGACAGGTTTAAATCAGAATACGATCGACCTCCTTTGGGGAAAATACGACTTTTCACCATCCATGATTGTGAGGCCCAGTTAGATTCTCTAAACACCACCGGGAACAAGAATTTTCCCGGATTTTTATTGATGTTATAAAGCTCTTCTAAAATAATGGGATAATCTGACGAGAGATACTCTGAATTAACTAGTGGAATAATCACGTCAGAGCTTCTTAGCACCTCCAAAACCATTTTGGAGATCTCTTCCTTACCAGCATCTTTTAGAGAAGAATATAGCTCACTATAGTCAGTAAGCTCAACCGAACCACCTAATGACCTTAGCCTACTCCCCAGTTTTTTCACAAACTCTCCAACCTCCTCTTCAATAATATGATCAATATAAATTTTCATAAGTGGGTTATTGAACAAGGCAAGGTACTAAAACAAAAAAGGCACCCTTTCGAGTGCCTCTTCTTATTTCGTGTTTGTTTTTTACAAGTACTTGAAATTTTTCCCTGGATAATAAGCCATGGTCCCCAATTCTTCCTCGATTCGCAACAACTGGTTATACTTCGCAATTCTGTCCGATCTAGAAGCAGAACCTGTCTTAATTTGTCCTGTATTTAGAGCAACAGCTAAGTCAGCAATTGTACTGTCTTCTGTTTCTCCAGAACGGTGAGACATTACGGAAGTGTAACTATTTACGTTTGCCAGATTAACCGCATCAATCGTCTCAGAAAGAGATCCAATTTGGTTTACTTTAATCAAAATTGAATTTGCAGTTCCACTGGTTACTCCTCTCTTTAAACGCTCTGTATTGGTCACGAACAAATCATCTCCAACAATTTGAACTTTATTTCCGATGGCATCCGTCAATAATTTCCATCCATCCCAATCATCTTCAGCCAATCCGTCTTCGATAGAAACAATTGGATATTTAGTTGTCCATTCTTTCCAGAAATCAACCATTTCTGCAGCTGTACGCTCATCTCCTGTTGACTCAAAAATGTATTTTCCATCTTTAAAGAACTCAGATGATGCTGCATCCAAAGCCACATAGATATCTTCCCCAGGACGGTAACCTGCTTTTTCAATCGCTTCCAAAACAACCTCAATTGCCTCTTCATTCGATCCTAAGTTAGGGGCAAAACCACCTTCATCCCCTACGTTTGTACTATGGCCTTTTCCTTTTAAAACAGCTTTTAAAGCATGGAATACTTCAGTTCCCATCTGTAATCCTTGGCTAAACGTCTCAGCTCCAAAAGGCATTACCATGAATTCCTGAATGTCAATTTTGTTATCGGCATGCGAACCTCCATTAAGAATGTTCATCATTGGAACTGGAAGCGTATTTGCTCCAACTCCACCAACATAACGATACAAAGCTTGACCCGATTCTTTTGCCGCAGCTTTTGCAATGGCCAACGAAACTCCCAAAATGGCATTAGCTCCCAATTTGCTTTTGTTCGCTGTACCGTCAATGGTCAACATGTAATTATCCAAAGCAGATTGGTCCATGATGTACTGTCCCTCTAAAGCTTCGTTTAAAACAGTATTTACGTTGTTTACAGCATTCATTACCCCTTTTCCAAGGTAAAAACCTTCATCTCCATCTCTTAATTCAACTGCCTCATGAATTCCAGTTGATGCTCCCGAAGGAACAGCTGCTCTTCCAACAATTCCATTGGTTGTCATTACTTCAACCTCTACTGTTGGATTTCCTCTGGAATCCAAAATTTGTCTCGCATGTATGTTTGCAATGTGACTCATAATTTTGTTTTTGCAGCTCTGTACAGAGCTAATAATCATTTTCTTTCAAAACGTAAGTCGTGAAAGAAAAGCTAATGTATTTGTGTTAAGAAATGTTATCAATTGGTTTCAACACCAGAAGTCTCTTCAATGTAAGCTTTGATGTTGCTAATAAACTGGTCAAACAAGTAACGTGAATCATGCGGACCGGCAGAAGCCTCAGGGTGATATTGTACTGAAAATACTTTCTTCCCTTTTAACTCAATTCCGGCAACAGTATCATCGTTCAAATGAATGTGTGTTAACTCTATTTCACCGTTATTAGAAACCGAATCTTTTGAAACCACAAATCCGTGATTTTGAGAAGTAATTTCTCCTTTTCCGGTTTTTAAATTCTTAATTGGATGATTGATTCCACGGTGACCGTTGTGCATTTTTTCAGTCGTTAATCCCTGACTTAATGCCAACACCTGATGTCCTAAACAAATACCAAAAATTGGTAATTCGCTACCAGCCATCTCTTTCACATGCTCAACAACATTTGTCATAGCTGATGGATCTCCAGGTCCATTCGACAACATAATTCCATGAGGATTGAATTCTTTTAATCCTTCCAAATTAGTATCGTAAGGGAAAACCTTCACAAGACATCCTCTTTCGTTTAGACAACGAACGATGTTTTTCTTCACACCCAAATCCAATAGAGCAACACGGTAAGGGGCATTTTCATCTCCTACAATGTAAGGTTCCTGACATGAAACCTGAGAAGCTAACTCCAATCCGGCCATTGAAGGAATTTCCTTTACTTTGGCTTTTAGGCTTTCTTCATCTAAATCTTCTGAAGAAATAATTGCATTCATCGCTCCCTTGCTTCGGATGTGACGTACTAATGCTCGCGTATCAATATCTGAAATTCCTACCACTTCGTCTCTCTCCATGAACTCCTGTAATGAACCATTAGCAGAAGGTCTTGAATAAGTGGGAGAAAACTTTTTCGTCACCAAACCAGAAATTTTCATTGAATCTGATTCAATTTCTTCCGGATGAACTCCATAATTCCCGATATGGGCGGTGTTCATCACAAGAATTTGTTTCCAGTAAGATGGGTCAGTAAAAACTTCTTGATAACCGGTCATTCCTGTATTGAAGGCAATTTCTCCGGTAGTTGTGCCAATTTTCCCAATGGCGTTTCCTTTGAAAACAGTTCCGTCTTCAAGAACTAGAACTGCAGGTTTTGGAATTGTCATTCCTTCCATTCGACTTTTTTATTCCCTTGAGGGTGGTTTATAATCGAAGCACAAATTTAGGATTAAAATATAGTTTGGCCGAACAATGTTTATAAATTGTGGATTAGTTATTTCTTTTTAGCCACAATTTCCTTCTTACAAGCGAATAATTTTTCGCTGAATAAACTCGCCATTCACCTGCATACGAAGTACATAAATCCCTGCCCCTCTTTCTGCCAACTGAATATCCAACTGTGATTGATTTATTTGAGCAGTTTCTATTATTTGACCAACCGAGTTGTATAATTCGTATGCTTGAATTTCTCCGTCTCGAATTTGAACCCGAACAGAGTTGTTGGTTGGATTCGGATAAAGCAATAAATCAAGTCCCAAATCATTTTCATCCAATTTGGTGACAATATCGGTTCCATCCGCTGATTCAATGTAAAACTGTGAAAAGGATAAAATATCACAAGTCACATCATACGTAAAAGAAGAGACATCTAATGCTGAAGCTCCACAAAGTTCCTCCCAATTATTGACATCTTCATTTTCGCTACGAACAAATAATCTCGCATTTTCCGGATCTCCTTCTGGTGTGGCGTTAAATGGATAAAATTTAATTTCCTCAAGTGGAGAAAAAGAGCTCTCTGTTCCGTAATTGTTCACAATCCAATAATTCCCAGTATTTGGATTGGATGAAGGTAAACTATCGGGTTGAATGTGTAATCTACTTACCACAATTTCTCCATTTGGAACTGTTCCAGCACCAAAAACCAACTCAGTTTCTGTATCCCAAAGCGTATAGGCTCCCTCAGAGGTAATCGAAATACGATCACTGACTCCACCACCCAATGGTGCTGTTGAAAGTACTTTTTCTGCTCCACCACTCAATTGAGCGTGATGAATATCTTCTCTATCTAACACTTGCGAAGAAGCTGGTAAATTAAACTGATAATAAGCTACTAAATCATCCGAAAAAGGTTCAATCCCAGTTCGAGTTAAATGTCTTGATTCGCGAATTTCTTCTTGCGTTAAGGCTCTGTCCCAAATACACACTTCATCTACGAGTCCTTTAAAGTTTCTTCCACCCCAACCTTGATAACTACCAATTTTCATACTGTGTATGTCAACCGGATCCAGATCCACAAAATGAGTCTCACCTACTCCATTTAAATAGATGGTTATTGAGCCTGGCGAGGCCACCATAGCAACATGTGACCATCTTCCTGAAGGAACAATTAATCCACTTCCCCACCACCAGGCACCTCCTGGCCAATGGTACCCCAATTCATTCCCCGAACGGAAATTAAGACCTCCAGCCGTTCCGTCACTCATGACAATTCCTGTATAATCCCCCTGAATACCATCTGGCTTAATCCAGGCTGAAATGGTAAAATATTCAGTTGCTTCCAAATTTAAGTCAGGAACATTTGCATAATCTCCATCAACATAACATTCCATGGCCAATCCAGGAACAGAATCAGCTTCACATAGATTGCTCAAGTGCACCATATTTTCAACCGTTTTGGATGATGCATTTCCTAAACCATCAGTCACTGTTAAAGTCACATCATAATTTCCCTCAGTACCAAAAACCACTTTTGGATTTCGATCTGTCAATGAACTCACATATTCTGGTTCGGGAGAAAATGCCCATTCCCAAGTAGCACCCGCATGGTTCAGTACCGAATAACAATCAAACTGAACCGTATCACGACTACAATAAACCGTATCAGAAGATGTCATAGGCTGTGCAATAGGCATTGAAGGAGCACACAAGGCGGCTTCCCAAATTCCTCTTCCGCTACTCATCCGAATTTTTTCATCACGATAAAAGGGCTTTAAGGACAATCCTTGTGTAACAAAAGGTAATCCATCAGCATACATTACCCAGTCAGCCGTTGAATTATCCCAATGAAAAACGGCATAATCCGTCAAAACATAAACAACCGATTCTGTACCAGCCTGAAATAACACATCTAATGGTTTGTGATCATCCAAGGTTGAAGTAGTTCGATTCGACCAACTACTACCTCCATTTGTTGTTTGATAGACTTTTTGACCATTTGGCCCGTAATGACTGATCACCCAAAGTTCATCTGGATTGGAAGGGTTGAGAGACAAATCGAGATGACTTAAACTAGAAGATGAAATAGCTCCAATGATGCTAAAAGATGCTCCCATCTCTTCTGATTTATACAAGACACAATTTCCACCTACTCGAACAAAGCAATAAATGATCTCTGGGTTTGATCGTGAAATTTCAAACTCCAAGACTGTACTTCCTGTTGGGAAAGTAAAAAGAGCATTAAAGATCGATCCTCCATCAGTTGATTTATAAAAAATATTATCCTTCCCCAGATAAACATGATTAGAATAACGAGGATCGTACTCTACCTCACTGGAACTTAATGTAAAATAGCTCTCGTTTGGATACAAACTAAAGTTGGCGATATTTTGAGAGCTTTCGCTTAAACTTCCTGGAGTTTTTTTATCTGTGATATCTGAAAAATGAGTCAGGCGGTTATTCAGTGGATTCACATAGCCAGTTGCAGTTTCTGCTCCGCCCATAAACATCGTATTCCCTACTCCATAGTTTTCGTGATAAGTAGCATCTCCATTGTGGTATCGTCCACCTGTCCAGGTATCTTCATTCCAGCCTTGATTGAATCCCCAAAAAGTACTTGCGCCGATTCCGGTGTTTCTAATTTCAACACTTAAGCATTCATCATTAGAATAGTTAATCCCTCCATCGGAAACAATCCAAATTTCGTCTCCAATTACTTCAATATCCTGTACATCTGCATGCATTTCCAAACCACGAGTGCCTCGGATGTACTCAATATTTTCTCCTCTATTTCCTGATTCGCAATCCCAAATGGTTCCAATCCATATTTTATCAGGATCGAGATGAGAAGCATCCAAATCAAAGTTGTACCATCCCTGATGATAGCCTCCACTATAACCGGCAACAAACCAATTGGTCATCATATCAGATCCTGGAGCATAAGGCCCGCCATCAATGCCATCAGGGTTTACCCAATTTTCACCTTCATCCAAACTATAATACACTCCTATCCATCCATTATCATCTGCTTTACTTTCACCAATTAAACAAGCATATACTCTATCTGGATCAGCAGGAGTAACAGCAACTTTACATCCAATATCTGATGCTTCAGCAAAAACGGTAGGTGTGTACCAACCATTGTCTTTTAATTCCCAACTATCGCCACCATCTTGCGAACGATAAATCTCTGCTCTTTTTTCCGCAGCATTGTGAATGGACAGGTACATGGTATCAGCTGCGATAGCATGAGCCTCAATATCCCAACAACGTTCATCAAAAATATTCGTCCAGCTTCCTCCATCATCCATCGTTTGGTAAAGTCCGCCTGAAGTAGCAGCAAACACAATGGATGGATTCGTTTTATGAATATAAAATTGCTCAACCGTTCCTGAAGCCGTAAAGTTTAGCTCCCATGTATCTCCACCATCAGTTGATTTATAGATTTGATTATTGTGAGCCACATATAAAATATCGGTATCAAAAGGATGAACTTTAATATCCTGTGCTTTAGTGAAAACTTCATTGAGTGTAATTAGGTTCCAATTAAGCCCATGATCAATTGACTTGAACAGTCCTCCTCCTTCGGTAGCACAATACATTATATCGTTGTCTGATGGAGCTATTTCAATGCAATAAACATTAACCTGAGTTGGACGCAAATTAAGCGTTCCATCATTTTTATAGGTATTGAAAGGACCTACATTAGACCAGGTATCTGATGTTCGACTACCACTTTTAAAATTCCGTTGTTCCTTTAAGTTATGATGCTTAGTGGACAAACTATTATAAGAAGGAACTACAATATTTCCTTCTACCTGAACATAAGGCTTGATTTGCTTTAACCAATATTTGTAGTTCTGTGTGTGGATGTTCTTTTCCCACTTATGCTCTTTATAGTATTGTTCATACAGCTGATTGACTTCAAAAACGTTGGGATTATCCTCATACATTTTCTGAATCCAAAGTGCCTCAGTTCCATCTAAGGAGGGAAGAACTTTAAAAAAATGATCCTGATTTTGAGCTTTTGCTAAAACCGGAAATAGAATACCTAAAAGAAAAAAGGCGAGTTGTTTTTGAAATGTTTTCATTTGATGAGCTTCTTTGGATAAAATTAGAAAATGTCATTCAGCTATCAAACTCCTTTCTCCTCAATCCTTGAAAAGCAAGCATAAAAAAAGGGATCTTGTCCAGATCCCCTTTCAGTTTTATAGATTTCAGAAGAAATTTACTCTTCTTCAGAAGCAGCATCTTCAGCTTTAGTCTCTTCTGCATCTGCAGCAGGAGCTTCTTCAGCCTTAGGAGTTTCTTCTTTTTGCTCTTCAACTGTTTCTTCAACAACTTCTTCCGCTTTAGCTTCAGTTGCAGCAGTTTTAGCAGCACCTCCTTTACCTCTTCTTGAACGTCTTGTAGTTTTCTTCTTCGTTTCAGTTCCGTAGATTTCATTGAAGTCAACTAGCTCGATCAAACACATTTCTGCGTTATCTCCCAAACGTTTTCCGGTACGAATAATTCGTGTGTAACCACCTTGCCTGTCTGCAACCTTAGGAGCAACTTCTCTAAACAATTCAGTAACAGCGTACTTATCTTTAAGTTTGCTGAATACAACTCTTCTTGAATGAGTTGAATCTGTTTTTGACTTAGTAATTATCGGCTCAACGAATCCTTTCAACGCTTTAGCCTTAGCCAAAGTTGTATTGATTCTTTTGTGTTCGATCAATGAACAAGCCATGTTAGAAAGCATTGCTTTTCTGTGAGCTGACTTTCTTCCTAAGTGGTTAAATTTTTTACCGTGTCTCATTTCTTTCAATTTGCGTTCAGACCTGCTATAGAACCTGAACGTTGTTTATAAATAATTAAACTTGACCTTAATGTTATTTTACTCCCTCACAAGGATTTTGGGACTTTTATAGTAGTAGGTAGAAAGAACAGTCGGCTTCGCCTTCTTTTTAGTAGAAAGTATTTCAATTTGACTCAAAATACTTTCTACTTAATACTTTCTACTTCGTTTACTCTATTTATTCTTTGTCTAATTTGTATTTCGATACATTCATTCCGAAAGCTAAACCTTTAGCTTCTACTAAGTCTTCCAACTCAGTTAATGATTTTTTACCGAAGTTTCTGAATTTCAACAAGTCATTTTTGTTGTAAGAAACCAAATCACCTAATGTTTCAACATCAGCAGCTTTCAAACAGTTCAATGCTCTTACCGAAAGGTCAAGGTCAACCAATTTCGATTTAAGCAACTGACGCATGTGCAATGAAGTCTCATCAAACTCTTCAGTTTCAGACTTGATTTCAGTTTCCAATGTAATTCTCTCATCCGAGAACAACATGAAGTGGTGAATCAAGATTTTAGCAGCTTCTTGTAAAGCATCTTTTGGAGTAATAGATCCATCAGTTTGGATATCGAAAATCAATTTTTCGTAATCCGTTTTTTGCTCTACACGGAAGTTTTCAACGCTGTACTTAACGTTTTTGATTGGTGTAAAAATTGAATCAGTAAAGATTGTTCCAATAGGAGCGTTAGAAGTTTTGTTCTCTTCAGCAGGAACATAACCTCTTCCTTTGATAATCTCTAACTCCATGTTCAATTTCACACTTGGTTCCATTTTACAAATTACCAAATCCGGGTTCAATACCTGGAAAGCAGTTGTAAATTTCCCAATATCTCCAGCAGTTAAAGTATCCTGTCCAGAAACTGAAACGATTACTTTCTCAGAGTCTGTTCCTTCGATTTGCTGTTTGAATCGAACCTGCTTTAAGTTCAGGATAATTTCTGTTACGTCATCTACTACACCTTTGATTGTAGAGAATTCGTGATCAACTCCGTCAATTTTTACGGATGAAATTGCAAATCCTTCTAAAGAAGAAAGTAAAATTCTTCTCAAAGCATTTCCAACTGTAATACCATAACCAGGTTCTAATGGGCGAAATTCGAACTGACCTCTGAAGTCGTCCGATTCAATCATAATTACCTTGTCTGGTTTTTGAAAATCTAAAATAGCCATGTTAGTTCTTCTGTTTTAATTGTCTTACGGTTGCGCGATTCAAAAGAATGAAGAGATTCAATTTAATCCTTTGGCCGCAAGCCAATGTGTTTATACTATTTATTAAAAAAAAATTGCGCCCATCCCAAAACCAAATTTCGGGATCGCGGCGCAAATATAATTCATTATTTCGAGTACAACTCGACGATCAACTGTTCTTTGATATTTTCAGGGATCATTTCACGGCTTGGAACGTTCATGAACTTTCCTTCCATTTGTGATGGATTCCAATCTAACCAATCGAATGATTGAACGTTAGTTGCTAAAGAATTTGAAATTACTTCCAAAGACTTTGACTTTTCTCTTACTCCAATAACATCTCCTTCTTTTAATTGGTAAGAAGGAATGTTTACTACATTACCATTAACTGTAATGTGTCTATGCCCAACCAATTGTCTTGCACCTCTACGAGTAGGAGCAATTCCTAAACGAAAAACAGTGTTATCCAATCTTGATTCACACAAGCTCAAAAGGTTTTCACCTGTAATCCCTTTCATTCGGGATGCTTTTTTGAACAAGTTAGAGAATTGTCTTTCCAAAATACCGTAAGTGTATTTTGCTTTTTGTTTCTCCATTAACTGAATTGCATATTCAGACTGCTTTCCTCTTCTCTTGTTAGGACCGTGTTGTCCTGGAGGATAATTCTTTCTTTCTAAAGCTTTATCATCCCCGAAAATAGGGTCTCTGAATTTTCTTGCAATTTTTGATTTAGGGCCTCTGTATCTTGCCATTTCTACTTTTTTTTAGATCGGTGACCGAACTCTTCCTTTCGATCAATGGTCTTATTAATTATTATGATTTAAAACCAGAAGCCAGACGAATCCGGCTTCTTTCTTTTTATTTCGTATAGTAAAATTATACTCTTCTTCTCTTAGGAGGACGACAACCGTTATGTGGCATCGGTGTAACATCAACGATTTCTGTTACTTCTACTCCATTGTTATGGATTGTTCTGATAGCAGACTCTCTTCCAGAACCAGGACCTTTAACGTAAACTTTTACTTTTCTAAGTCCTAATTCGTAAGCCTCTTTAGTACACTCTTCAGCAGCAACCTGTGCAGCATAAGGAGTATTTTTCTTAGAACCTCTGAATCCTTGTTTACCAGCAGATGACCATGAGATCACTTCACCAGCGTTGTTAGTTAGAGAGATGATGATGTTGTTGAACGACGCCTGAATGTGCGCTTGTCCTACTGCATCAATCTTTACATTCTTCTTTTTTACTTTTCCTGATTTTGCCATATCATTTAGCTTGTGACTTTGTCGTCGTATCGATTTTAGTTTGGGTGCCTTGTTAAGTCAATATAGACAAACAGAGGTTCAAACTTCCACCGGACTTACAGCCTGGTCAAATTATTTAGTTGCTTTCTTTTTGTTAGCAACAGTTTTTCTTCTACCTTTTCTGGTTCTTGAATTGTTCTTAGTGCGTTGCCCTCTCAATGGAAGTCCGGCTCTATGACGAATTCCTCTGTAACAACCGATATCCATCAAACGCTTGATGTTTAGTTGTACTTCAGATCTCAAAGCACCCTCAACTTTCATCTCGGCAATTATTGCACGAATTTTACCAGTTTGCTCATCGTCCCAATCTTGAACTTTGATGTTTTCATCAATTCCAGCTTCTGATAAAATTTTAGAAGCAGTACTTTTACCAATACCATAGATATAGGTTAATCCAATAACCCCTCTTTTGTTCTTTGGTAAATCTATTCCAGCAATTCTAGCCATAATTCAATTCTTAACCTTGTCTTTGTTTAAACTTAGGGTTCTTTTTGTTAATTACATAAACCCTACCTTTTCTCTTTACTATTTTGCAATCTGCCGATCGCTTTTTTACAGATGCTCTAACTTTCATCGTTCTTTATTTATATCTGTACGTAATTCTTCCTTTCGATAAATCGTAAGGAGACATTTCTAATTTAACTTTATCTCCAGGTAAAATTTTGATGTAGTGCATTCTCATCTTACCTGAAATGTGAGCAGTAATTACATGCCCATTTTGCAGTTCGACTCTAAACATTGCATTTGACAATGCCTCGATGATCGTTCCGTCTTGTTCTATTGAAGGTTGTTTTGCCATATTCTTTACATTGTGGCTCCGCCGATATTTATATCGTTACCTCTTCTTCCTTTAATTCTTCCACCTTCCATTAAGCCATCATAGTGACGATTTAATAGATACGTTTCTATTTGCTGTAATGTATCCAATACAACTCCTACCATAATCAGCATGGACGTTCCTCCCATAAACATGGCAAAAGAATCTCCAATTCCGAATAGCATGGCAAAAGCAGGAATAATTGCAATAGCGGCCAACATTAACGATCCAGGGAAAGTAATTCTAGATAAAATATTATCCAAGAATTCAGCTGTATCAGAACCTGGTTTTACCCCAGGAACAAATCCTCCGTTTCGTTTTAGGTCATCTGCAATTTGTTTTGGATTGATTGTAATCGCCGTATAGAAATAGGTAAAGATTATAATCATCAAAGCAAAGATGAAGTTGTACCAGAATCCTTTATAATCAGCCAATGCGTTCAAAACAACATTGTTTGAGTTGATCATAGTTGGAACTGTCATAATTGCCTGAGCAAAGATGATCGGCATAACCCCAGATGCGTTTACTTTTAAAGGAATATAACTTCTGGCTCCTTGTTCAGCACCTCCTTGTCCACCAACTACACGTTTAGCATAATTGATAGGAACCCTTCTCACACCCTGAACAATTAGCACGGTCACCATTATGATAGCAAAGAACACTAACAATTCTACGATGAACATGAAAATAGATCCAGCTCCTTCCATACGTTGTGTGAACTCAGTAATAACTGATCCAGGGAATCGAGCAAGGATACCAACAGTAATCAACAATGAGATTCCGTTTCCTACACCTTTATCCGTGATTCTTTCACCCAACCACATGGCAAACATAGTACCAGCTACAAGCAATGTAATTGAGCTAATCCACCAAATAACACTTGGGTCAACAGCTCCTCCTTTTTGGATCACATACATTTGCAAGTAAGACGGTCCTTGGAACGCACAAATAGCGATCGTTAAAAACCGTGTATATCCATTAATTTTTCTTCTCCCACTCTCACCTTCTTTTTGCATTTTTTGAACCACTGGAACAGCCATACCTAATAGCTGCATGATAATGGATGCCGAAATGTAAGGCATAATCCCCAAGGCCATAATTGACGCTTTAGAGAATGCTCCCCCCGCAAAGAGGTCCAACAATCCAACCAATCCATTACTAGGTCCTGCGCTACCTAAAGCAGTCTGATCAATTCCGGGTAGGATAATGAAAGAACCAATCCGGTAGATCAGAATCAAACCTAAAGTCAATAGGATTCGGCTACGAAGCTCTTCGACTTTCCAAATATTCTTTATGGTATCTATAAATTTTTTCATTCAGGTGAAATATAGGATGTTAAACAGTCTCTGTGCTTCCTCCGGCTTTTTCAATTGCTTCTTTAGCAGTAGCAGAAAAACCATGAGCTTTTACAGTAAGAGATGCACTTAATTCACCTCTTCCCAAGATCTTGATTCTGTCCTTTTTAGAAGCCAGACCGTTTTCCTGAAGAACTTCTGGAGTTACTTCCTTCACTTTTTTGTCATCAACTAATTTTTGAAGTGTGTCAAGGTTGATTCCTTTATACTCAACTCTGTTGATGTTTTTGAAACCAAACTTAGGTACTCGTCTTTGAAGTGGCATTTGTCCACCTTCAAAACCGATCTTTTTACTATAACCTGATCTTGATTTCGCTCCTTTATGTCCTCTACCGGCAGTTCCAGCAGAACCAGATCCTTGACCACGCGCGATACGCTTAGTCTTTTTGGTTGATCCCGCAGCCGGTTTAATTGCGTTTAATTTCATTTTTCAACTATTATTCTGAACTACAGAATTATTTAATCAATAACTTCAACTAAGTGAGAAACTTTTTTCACCATTCCTAAAACTTGAGGAGTAGCTTCTTTCTCAATTACCTGGTTCAATTTTTTGAATCCCAAAGCCTCAATGGTTCTTTTTTGATCCTTTGGACGGTTAATTGAACTTCTTACCTGTTTTATTTTAATCTTCGCCATTGGTATAAATCTTAACCGTTAAATACTTTATCCATTGATACTCCACGATCTCTTGCAACAGTTGCCGCGTCTCTCATCAATGAAAGCGCATTCATTGTCGCTTTAACCACATTGTGTGGGTTAGATGATCCTTGTGACTTAGCAAGAATATCAGTAATACCAGCACTCTCCAAAACAGCACGCATCGCACCACCGGCAATAACCCCGGTACCATTTGCTGCAGGTCTTAAGAAAACTCTAGCTCCTGAATACTTCCCTTTTTGGATATGAGGAACCGAACCGTTAATAACCGGTACACGGATTAAATTTTTCTTAGCATCGTCCACTCCTTTAGAAATGGCTTCAACAACCTCTTTTGCTTTACCTAAACCGTGCCCAACAACTCCATCTTCATTTCCTACAACAACTACGGCAGAAAAGCTAAAGGTACGACCACCTTTTGTTACCTTGGTAACACGATTGAGCGCAACAAGCTTGTCTTTTAATTCAATGTCCGTTGATCTAACTTTATTCTCCTTCATTGTTTCTTAAAATTTTAGTCCTCCTTCACGTGCACCGTCAGCTAGTGCTTTCACTCTACCGTGGTACTGATAACCGTTTCTATCAAATACTACTTTTTCTACTCCGGCCTTAACCGCTTTTTCTGCTAATTCTTTTCCAACGATTGTTGCAACTTCAGATTTAGCTTTACCTTCAACAGTCTTATTGTTATATGAAGAGGAAGAAACGATGGTAACTCCTTTCACATCATCAATAATCTGAGCGTAAATCTGCTTGTTCGATCTGAAAACACTCAATCTTGGCTTATCAGAAGTTCCGAATACATTTTTTCGGATTCTTCTTTTAATTTTTGCTCTCTTTTCTACTTTCTTAGACGGCATAACTCAAATTATTTTGATGCTGCTTTACCAGCTTTTCTTCTAATATATTCATCTGCATATCGAATACCTTTTCCTTTGTATGGTTCAGGTTTTCTCAATGATCTAATCTTAGCCGCAACTTGTCCTAACAATTGTTTGTCATGAGACTCCAAAGTAACCACTGGTGGTTGACCTTTTTGTGTTTCGGCTGTTAACTTAATTTCAGAAGGCAATTCAATGTGAACTCCATGTGAGTATCCAATTACCATTTCCAAAATTTGTCCTTTTGCAGTGGCTCTGTAACCAACTCCGTGGAACTCTAATTTTTTACTAAATCCTTTTGATACACCTTCGATCATGTTATAAATCAAAGCACGGTATAAACCATGTTTTGCACGATGATCTGGGGCATCAGATTTACGATTTAATGTAATGATACCATCCTCAAGCGCAATTTCTACAGCTTCTGAGTCAATTTCCTGAGATAATTCTCCTTTCGGTCCTTTTACAGTTACCGAACCATTTTCGACTTTTACATCTACTCCAGCGGTTACTGTGATCGGTGCTTTTCCTACTCTAGACATAACTTATCTTTCTAATCTTTTTAATAAACGTAGCAAAGTACTTCACCACCTACATTCTCATTTCTTGCTTCTTTATCAGTAATTACTCCTTTAGAAGTTGATAAAATAGCAATTCCCAATCCGTTGAGTACACGAGGAAGTTTTCCAGCACCTGCATATTTTCTCAAACCAGGTTTAGAAACTCTTTCAATTCTTTTAATAGCAGGAGAATTGTTTACATATTTCAATGCAATCTTAATTTTCCCTTGCTTTCCATCGTCCTCAAATTTATGAGAAAGGATGTAACCCTTGTCTTCAAGGATTTTTGTAATCTCTTTTTTGATATTTGATGCAGGAATTTCAACTACCTTATGTCTGGCACTTTGAGCATTCCGAATTCGCGTCAAATAATCTGCTATTGGATCTGTATTCATTTATTTAAGTTTTAGACTTAAGGCCGTCCCAACATTTGGGGGATGCCTTAGTTTCTAATTAATATTCTTTTGTCTACCAGCTTGATTTAGTTACACCAGGGATCTTTCCGGCTAAAGCCATTTCTCTGAATGTTACTCTGGAAATACCAAATTGTCTCATATAACCTCTTGGTCTTCCTGTCAAACCACAACGGTTGTGAACTCTAACTTTCATTGAGTTCTTTGGAAGCTTTTGCAAAGCCATCATCGCATCCCAATCACCTTCGTTAGCTGCTTTTCTCAATTCAGCTCTTTTTGCTTCATACTTAGCAGCCATTTTGATTTTCTTACGCTGCTTTGCTTTCATTGATTCTTTTGCCATCTCTTAATTTTTTTTGAATGGAAATCCAAATTGCTCCATTAAGGCTTTACATTCTTCATCCGTTTCAGCGGAAGATACAAATGTAATATCCATACCGAATATTCTGTTCACTTTATCGATATCAATTTCAGGAAAAATGATATGCTCAGTAATTCCCATTGAGAAATTACCTCTTCCATCAAATCCTTTAGGGCTTACTCCACGGAAGTCACGTGTTCTTGGAAGTGCGATATTGATCAAACGATCTAAGAACTCGTACATTTTTTCACCTCTCAAAGTAACTTTAGCTCCAACAGGCATTCCTTTTCTCAATTTAAAGTTTGAGATATCCTTTTTTGAAACCGTAGAAACAGCTCTTTGACCAGCGATTAATGACATATCATTTACCGCAGCTTCAATAATTTTCTTGTCTGTGATTGCATCACCTAATCCCTGGCTCAAAACAATCTTTTCGAGTTTAGGTACTCGCATGATAGACTTAAAACCAAATTGCTCTTGCAAATTTTTGGCAATCTCAGCGGAGTACTTGTCTCTTAACCTTGGTGTATAGCTCATTACTTAACTACCTCCCCGTTCTTTTTTAAATATCTAACTAGTTTACCTTCTTCGTCCTTCTTTCTTCCTACTCTGGATGCAACACCACCAACAACCAACATCACGTTAGAAAGATGAACCCCAGCTTCAGCTTCTTCGATTCCACCTTGTGGACTAGAAGCGCTAGGCTTAAGGTGCTTCTTTACGATGTTCACACCTTCTACAATAACTCTGTTGTTTTTACGGTCGATTTTCAACACTTTTCCTTCACTTCCTTTAGAAGTTCCGCTGATTACCTTTACCGTATCACCAACTTTTACGTGTAATTTCTTTTGCATTTCGTCAAAATTAAAGCACTTCTGGTGCTAGTGAAACAACTTTCATATATTCTTTATCTCTGAGCTCACGAGCTACAGGTCCAAAAATCCTTGTACCTCTCATTTCTCCAGCTTCATTCAAAAGAACGACCGCATTGTCATCGAATCTGATATATGATCCGTCCGGTCTTTTAATTTCCTTCTTTGTTCTTACAACAACTGCTTTGGTAACCTGACCTTTTTTAACATTTCCCTGAGGAACTGCATTCTTAACTGTTACAACAATTTTATCACCAATAGAAGCGTATCTTCTTTTCGTACCTCCTAGTACACGGATGCACAAAACTTCTTTTGCTCCACTGTTGTCGGCTACGTCCAATCTACTTTCCTGCTGAATCATAATTTCTTATTTAGCTCTTTCTACAATTTCTACTAATCTCCAGCACTTTCTCTTACTAAGTGGTCTGGTTTCCATGATTCTAACTGTATCACCTACGTTACAGTCGTTTGTTTCATCATGTGCAACGAATTTCTTCGTTTTCTTTACGAATTTACCGTACTTAGGATGTTTCTCTCTACGCTCAACGGAAACGACAATTGACTTTTCCATTTTCGCACTGGTTACAATCCCGATACGCTCTTTTCTTAGGTTTCTTTTTGTTTCTTCCATCACAGAAAATTATATCTTTTAGCCTTCTTCAGTAGATCCTACCTCCGTTGTTTCACCTTTTAATCGCATGTTCAATTCCGTATGCAATCTTGCAATAGTTTTTCTATTGTCTCTTAATTGCATAGGGTTTTCCAGTTGAGATACAGCGTGAGTCAAAAGTAACTTCTCCTGAGCTTGCTCCATATCTGCGATCTTTTCTTTAAGATCTTCTACTGATAATTCTCTTATTTCTACTGCTTTCATTGTCTTTTTCTTTTTTTGTCCTGATTACTTAGCAGGTGCTACATAATCTTTACGAACAACAAATTTACATTTCAATGGAAGCTTTTGTGCAGCCAAGCGAAGTGCTTCCTGAGCAACTTCAAAAGGGACACCTTCTGCTTCAAACAATATTCTTCCTGGTCGGATTACTGCTACCCAATGAGAAGGAGCACCTTTACCTTTACCCATACGTACCTCTGCAGGCTTTGAAGTAATTGGTTTGTCCGGAAAGATTCGGATCCATACTTTTCCTTCCCTTTTCATGTATCTCGTTACCGCGATACGAGCCGCCTCAATTTGACGGGAGGTAATCCATCCTGGCTCAAGCGCTTTCAATCCGAAAGATCCGTAAGCGATCTGACTTCCTCTTTGCGCCAAACCACGGTTTCTTCCTTTCTGGGCTTTTCTAAATTTTGTTCTTTTAGGCTGTAACATCTTACTATCCCTTTATCTTAGTTATTCTTTCTTCTGTTGTTGAATTTGGACTTTCCTCCGCCACCTCTTTTTTGTTGTAGGCCAACATTTGGAGAAAGGTCTCTTCTTCCGTATACTTCACCTTTACAGATCCATACTTTGATACCGATACGTCCATAAGTGGTATGAGCTTCAGACAAAGCGTAATCGATATCTGCTCTGAAAGTATGAAGAGGAGTTCTACCATCTTTGTACATCTCAGTTCTTGCCATCTCCGCACCATTCAATCTTCCTGAGATCTTTACTTTGATACCTTCAGCTCCCATTCTCATCGTCGAAGAGATAGCCATTTTGATAGCTCTTCGGAATGAGATACGTCCTTCAATTTGACGAGCAATAGAATCGGCAACTAATTTCGCATCCAACTCAGGTCGCTTGATCTCAAAGATGTTGATTTGTACCTCTTTTCCGGTAATTTTCTTCAACTCTTCTTTCAGTTTATCAACTTCTTTACCACCTTTACCGATGATCACACCAGGTCGAGCCGTATTGATAGTTACTGTAACCAACTTGATTGTTCGCTCAATAATAATCTTCGCGATACTTGCTTTCGACAAACGGATTAACAAGTATTTTCTGATTTTGTCGTCTTCTACAATCTTAGCAGAATAGTCTTTTCCACCAAACCAGTTAGATTCCCATCCTTGGATAAATCCTAATCTGTTTCCTATTGGATTCGTTTTTTGTCCCATTCTATGCTTTAGTTTTTACACTATCAACAACGATAGTAGTGTGATTTGATCGTTTTCTAATTCTGTGAGCTCTACCTTGAGGTGCAGGTTGAATTCTCTTCAACATTCCTGCGTTATCAACTCTGATTTCTGAGATAATTAAAGTCTCATCTTCTAAGTTTTTGTCCTCATTCTTTGCCTCCCAATTGGCAATTGCAGAACGCAACAATTTTTCTAATCGGCCAGCAGCTTCTTTTGAATTATGGGACAAAATGTTCAAGGCTTTATTCACCTCTTGTCCTCTTACGATATCAGCTACTAATCTCATCTTTCTAGCAGAAATAGGACAGTTGTTCAACTTCGCGAAAGCGATGTTTTTACGCTGTTCTTTTAACTGTTCTGCTTTTAATCTTTTTCTAGCCCCCATGACGTATATCTTTTAGACTAATTATTTTTTTCCTTTTTTATCGGCATGACCTCTAAACGTTCTCGTCGGAGCGAACTCACCTAACTTGTGTCCTACCATGTTCTCTGTTACGTAAACCGGAATGAATTTATTTCCGTTATGAACAGCAATTGTAAGATTCACAAATTCGGGAGTGATCGTAGATGATCTTGACCAAGTCTTAATCACTGATTTCTTTTGTGACTCCTGAGCTTCCTCAACCCTTTTCATTAGTTTGTAATGAACAAAAGGTGGTTTTTTTAATGATCTACTCATACCAAATTATTTCTTGCTTTTTTCAATTATATAACGTGAAGAGTACTTCTTCTTAGATCTTGTTTTGAATCCTTTAGCCGGCATTCCGTTTCTAGATCTTGGATGTCCTCCTGAAGATCTTCCTTCACCACCTCCCATTGGGTGATCAACTGGGTTCATTACAACACCTCTTACTCTTGGTCTTCTTCCTTTCCATCTTGAACGTCCAGCTTTACCAGAAACGATCAACATGTGCTCTGAATTGGATACAGATCCGATTGTCGCTAAACAAGATGTTAAAATCATTCTTGTTTCACCAGAAGGCATCTTAACGATTGCGTATTTACCATCTCTTGCGTTCAACTGAGCGTAAGATCCAGCACTTCTTGCAATAGCAGCACCTCTTCCTGGTTTCAATTCAATATTATGAATCACTGTTCCCAAAGGAATGTCTGAAAGGTAAAGTGTGTTTCCGATTTCTGGTGCAACACCAGCTCCTGAATTCACTTTCATACCAACTTTCAAACCTTCTGGAGCGATAATGTATCTCTTTTCTCCATCAGCGTAAAACAATAAAGCGATACGTGCAGTTCTGTTTGGATCGTACTCGATCGCTTTTACAGTTGCAGGAATACCAAATTTATCACGCTTAAAGTCAATAATTCTGTATTTCTTTTTGTGACCACCACCAACATTTCGAATGGTCATCTTTCCCTGACTATTTCTTCCTCCGTTACGATTTTTCTTCGCTAGCAAAGATTTCTCAGGAGTGGATTTCGTAATGTTCGAAAAATCACTCGCGATTTTATGTCTTTGCCCAGGGGTAATCGGTTTTAGTTTTCTAACTCCCATTTTTCAATGTCTTAAATGTTTTCGTATAAATCGATTGTTTCACCTTCGGCAATAGTCACTATAGCCTTTTTCCAAAGTGGAACAGTTTGTTCAGAGATACCTCTAGCGGTATATTTTCTCTTTGCTTTACCTCCACCGTAAGTCATCGTTCTTACGCTTTCAACAGTTTTACCGTACAATTCTTCAATTGCTGCTTTGATCTCAAGTTTATTAGCTCTACGATCAACCACAAATGCAAATCTGTTGTTCAACTCGCTGTCAAGCGTTGCTTTCTCCGTAAGTATAGGTCTCTTGATAATACTTTTCATCTCTCCTGTAATTAATTCAATACGTTTTCAATCTTCTCAACAGCTCCCTCAACGATTACTAATTTATTTGCGTTCAAGATCTCGTAAGTGTTCAAAGAATCAGCCGTTACAACGTTTGCTCCTTGTACATTTCTCGAAGACAAGTACACATTCTTATTATCTTCAGGAAGAACCATCAACACTTTTTCATAAGCCAAATCCATGCTAGCCATAACTGCCATGAACTCTTTTGTTTTTGGTTCATTCATATCGATATCTTTCAATACGATGATGTTGTTCTCTTGCGCTTTGTAAGTCAATGCGGACTTTCTGGCTAAACGCTTCACCTTTGTATTTACTTTGAAATCGTAGTTTCTCGGTCTTGGTCCAAAAATACGACCTCCACCTCTGAATACAGGAGATTTAATACTACCTGCTCTTGCAGTACCTGTACCTTTTTGTTTCTTAAGTTTTCGGGTACTTCCTTTAATTTCTCCTCTTTCTTTCGCTTTGTGAGTACCTTGTCTTTGAGCTGCCAAATACTGCTTTACATCTAAGTAAATAGCGTGATCATTTGGCTCAATTCCATAGATGGAATCGGCAAGCTTCACCTTAGACGAAGTCTCTTTTCCTTTTGAATCGATTACCTTAATTTCCATCTTATCTCTCAATTAAAACATAAGAACCTTTGTGTCCGGGTACAGACCCTTTAACCAAGATGATATTCTTATCAGTTAATACTTTCAACACTTGCAAATTTGTTTGCTTAACACGCGCGTTCCCCATTTGACCAGCCATTCTCATTCCTTTGAAAACTCTCGCAGGGTATGAAGCGGCACCAATTGATCCTGGCGCTCTTAAACGGTTATGTTGACCGTGTGTTTGCTGACCTACTCCTCCAAATCCGTGTCTCTTAACAACACCTTGGAAACCTTTTCCTTTTGAAGTTCCGGTAACATCAACAAATTGTCCTTCCTGGAAAATGTCAACATTGACAACATCTCCCAATTTTACGTCATCTCCAAATCCGTCAAACTCAACCAACTTTCTTTTTGGTGTCGTCTTAGCCTTTTTGAAGTGACCTTGCATAGCTCCAGAAGTATTCTTCTCACGCTTGTCTCCAAACGCTAATTGAATCGCTTCGTAGCCATCTTTCTCTTCGGTTTTCACTTGCGTCACTACGCAAGGACCAGCTTCTATCACTGTGCATGGTGTTGCCTTACCCTCGGCACTGTAGATGCTAGTCATCCCGATTTTCTTTCCTATTAGTCCTGGCATTCTTTAAATTGTTTGTATTAAACTTTAATTTCTACGTTTACTCCACTTGGCAATTCAAGTTTCATTAACGCGTCTACAGTTTTCGAAGAAGAACTGTAAATATCAATCAATCTCTTGTACGCGCACAATTGAAATTGTTCTCTCGACTTCTTGTTTACGTGTGGAGATTTAAGAACCGTATAGATTCTTTTGTGAGTTGGAAGAGGAATTGGTCCACTTACCACTGCACCTGTAATCTTCACCGCCTTTACAATCTTTTCAGCCGATTTATCAACTAAGTTGTGATCGTAAGACTTTAATTTTATTCTGATCTTTTGACTCATTTTATTTAGATCTATATAATAATTAAGCTTCTATTTTTCCTTTAACTTTTGAAATCACATCATCCGCAATGTTCTTAGGACATGGCGCGTAGTGTGAGAACTCCATTGTAGAAGTTGCTCTACCTGATGAAAGTGTTCTCAAGGTTGTTACATAACCGAACATCTCAGAAAGAGGAACGTCAGCTTTAATAACTTTAGCTCCAGCTCTGTCATCCATTCCAGCCATTTGACCTCTTCTTCTGTTCAAGTCAGCAACGATATCCCCCATGTTCTCCTCTGGAGTTACAATTTCAACTTTCATTACTGGCTCCAATAATTCTGGACGTGCAGCTTTTAAAGCATTCTTGTATGCCAATTTCGCACAAACCTCAAACGAAAGTGAATCTGAATCCACATCATGATAAGAACCATCATTCAATTCAACTTTTAATGAATCAACAGGGAATCCTGCTAATACACCATTCTTCATTGAATCTTTGAATCCTTTTTCTACTGAAGGAATATACTCTCTTGGAATGTTACCACCTTTAATGTTGTTAACGAATTCCAATCCTGTTTTCTCTTCATCATCCTGAGGCATGATTTTAACCACGATATCGGCAAATTTACCACGACCACCAGTTTGTTTCTTATAAGTCTCTCTGTGTTCAACAGGAGCATTGATACGCTCTTTGTAAGCTACTTGAGGAGCACCTTCGTTTACCTCTACTTTGAACTCACGCTTTAAACGATCGATCAATACTTCTAAGTGAAGCTCGCCCATTCCTGAGATTACAGTTTGTCCTGAATCTTCATCTGTCTTGATTTGGAAAGTTGGATCCTCTTCAGATAATTTAGAAAGTCCAACACCTAACTTATCAAGGTCAGCTTGAGTTTTAGGCTCAATTGCAATTCCGATTACCGGATCAGGGAAAGTCATTGACTCAAGAACGATTTTGTTCTTTTCATCACAAAGAGTATCTCCTGTTCTAATATCTTTAAATCCAACACCTGCACCAATATCACCAGCCTCGATAAAATCGATTGGGTTTTGTTTGTTTGAGTGCATTTGGAAGATTCTTGAAATTCTTTCTTTCTTTCCTGTTCTTGGAACGTGAACGTAAGAACCAGCATCAATTTTACCAGAGTACATTCTGAAGAAGCAAAGTCTTCCTACGAATGGGTCAGTAGCAATTTTAAATGCTAATGCCGCTGTTGGCTCATCTGGGTTAGGCTCTCTAGTGATCGTCTTTTCTTCGTCATCAACATCTGTTCCTTCAACAGCACCTACGTCATACGGAGAAGGCATGTAAGCCATAACCGCATCCAACATAGTTTGAACACCTTTATTTTTGAAAGCAGATCCACACAACATTGGTTGAATTTCCATTTTCAATGTAGCAGTTCTAATTGCTGCCATCATTTCTTCAACAGTAATTGAATCAGCATCCTCGAAGAATTTCTCCATCAATGCTTCATCTGATTCTGCTACAGACTCAACTAATTTATCTCTCCACTCATTTGCTTCGTCAACTAAGTCAGCTGGAATTTCATACTCTTCGTAAGTCATTCCCATATCAGACTCGTTCCAGTTGATCGCTTTCATTTTGATCAAGTCAACAACCCCTTTAAAATCATCTTCAGCTCCAATTGGAATTTGAAGAGGAACAGGGTTACCACGTAATCTTTCTTTAACTTCGTTATAACATCTGAAGAAGTCAGCACCAGCACGGTCCATTTTGTTCACGAAGATCAATCTTGGAACTCCATACTTGTTTGCTTGTCTCCATACAGTCTCAGACTGAGGCTCAACACCTGAAGCTGCACAAATCAAAGCTACCGAACCATCCAATACACGTAATGAACGTTCTACCTCTACAGTAAAGTCAACGTGACCTGGGGTATCGATAATGTTAATTCTGTACTCTTTAGAGTCAGGAGTTTGTTCACCCAATACAGTTGGGTACTTCCAGAAACAAGTTGTAGCAGCCGAAGTAATTGTAATACCTCTTTCTTGCTCTTGCTCCATCCAGTCCATGGTAGCGGCACCATCATGCACCTCACCAATTTTATGAGAAATACCTGTGTAATACAGAATACGCTCTGTCGTTGTCGTTTTACCGGCATCAACGTGAGCCATGATTCCGATATTTCTTGTGTATGTTAAATCTCTTTTCTTAGCCATGATTAAACTCTAAAATGTGAAAATGCTTTATTCGCTTCAGCCATTCTGTGCATATCTTCTTTCTTTTTGAAAGCTGCACCTTCTTCTTTAGACGCTGCGATGATCTCTGCCGCTAATTTTTGCGACATTGTTTTTTCATTTCTTTTTCTTGCGAAACCAATCAACCATTTCATGGCTAATGATTGCTTTCTGTTTTCACGAACAGGAGTTGGAATCTGGAACGTTGCTCCACCAACTCTTCTTGAACGTACTTCAACACCAGGAGCTACATTTGACAACGCTCGCTTCCAAACCTCTAGAGGTTTCTCATCTTCAACCTTTGACTCAACAATTGCCATTGCATCGTAAAAGATCTTAAAAGAAACACTCTTTTTCCCGTGTAACATTAGGTTATTGACGAACTTAGTCACCTGAACGTCTTTAAACTTTGGATCAGGTAAAATTGTATGCTTTTTTGCTTGTCTTCTTCTCATGACTCCTTAATTATTTCTTAGGTCGTTTAGCTCCGTATTTTGATCGTCTTTGTAATCTTCCTTCTACTCCAGCTGTATCCAACGCTCCTCTTACAATGTGATATCTAACTCCCGGAAGGTCTTTTACCCTTCCACCTCTTACCAACACAATCGAGTGTTCCTGTAAGTTATGTCCTTCACCACCGATGTAAGCATTCACTTCTTTTCCATTGGTTAACCTTACCCTTGCTACTTTACGCATTGCTGAGTTAGGCTTTTTAGGAGTGGTGGTGTAAACCCTAACGCAAACACCTCTTCTTTGTGGACAAGAGTCAAGCGCAGCAGACTTACTTGCTTTAACTTGAGCTTTTCTCCCTTTTCTTACTAATTGTTGAATAGTTGGCATCTTAACTAATCTTATTATTTACTACTGTTACACATATAAAACACATCCAAATTCGTCAAAATTCGGAGTGCAAAGGTATTAAGTTTTTTTTATAATACAATTTTTGAGAGCATTATTTTAACTTTTTTCACGATCGACTGTTAAAATAGCTCTCAACCCCTCTATTACTTCCCCTGAACATCAATTTTTTATCGATTAAGTTTTTATTTTTTTTCCCTTTGCTCAAGCCAATCCCCTAGGGATTTTAGCTATTTTTGTGTTTATGAACTATCTGGAAAGCCTAAATCCTCCACAAAGAAAAGCCGTAAAACATACTGAAGGAGCCTCCATGGTAATAGCCGGAGCCGGATCGGGAAAGACCCGTGTTTTAACTTTCAGAATTGCTTATTTGATTGATTCAGGAGTTGATGCATTCAACATCCTTGCATTGACCTTTACCAATAAAGCTGCTCGTGAAATGAAAACGAGGATTTCAGACATTATTGGAGGCTCGGAGGCCAAGAATGTGACCATGGGAACTTTTCACTCGGTATTTGCTAAAATATTGCGCTTTCATTCGGACAAGTTAGGCTACCCATCCAACTTTACCATTTACGATACTCAGGACTCCCGTTCTTTATTAAAGGCGATTATCAAGGACTTGAAGTTAGATGATAAAACCTACAAACCCAGTTTAGTTCATGGACGAATTTCATCAGCAAAGAATAATTTAATTTCGGCTGCAGCCTATGAAGCCAATTCAGATATTGTTACCGAAGATCGTATGAGTGGTAAGCCTCGATTATTTGAAATTTACAAGGCTTACGAAAAACGATGCTTTGCCGCAGGAGCAATGGACTTTGACGATTTATTGTATAAGACCAATGTTTTGTTCCGCGATCATCCGGATGTGCTTCATTTTTATCAAAGACGCTTTCGCTATATTTTAGTAGATGAGTATCAGGACACCAATTACTCTCAATATTTAATTGTCAAAAAGCTAGCGGCAATGTATGAGAACATCTGTGTTGTTGGGGACGATGCTCAAAGTATTTACTCTTTCCGTGGAGCAAATATTGAGAACATTCTCAACTTTAAGAATGACTACCCTAAGCATACGACTTTTAAACTAGAGCAAAATTATCGAAGCACTAAAACGATTGTTAATGCAGCCAATAGTGTCATTGCCAAGAATAAAGATCAAATTGAAAAAACAGTTTGGACTGACAATACTGAGGGAAATAAAATAAAAGTTATTCGGACCTTGACCGATAATGAAGAAGGTAAAGTGGTCACCAACTTAATTTATGAGACAAAGGTCAATGAACAAGCAGCCAATTCGGACTTTGCAATTTTGTACAGAACCAATGCACAGTCACGTTCTTTTGAGGAAGCTTTACGAAAACTCAACCTTCCCTATAAAATATACGGTGGACTATCCTTCTATCAACGAAAAGAGATTAAGGACCTTTTGGCTTATTTCCGTTTAACCGCCAATCCAAAAGATGAGGAAGCTTTAAAAAGGGTAATCAACTACCCTAAACGTGGAATTGGGAAAACCTCAATTGAAAAGGTGATTGTTGCTGCTGACCATTACAGCACTGATGAAAATCCGGTGAGTTTGTGGGATATAATTACCCAACCTTCAAAATACCCAGCTGGAATTCCTTCTGGAACCATGAACAAGATTGCAGCTTTTGTCACGGCTATTAAAAGCTATACGGTTCAACTCGATAAAGTCGATGCTTACGAACTGGCACAGAACATCGCTAAAAGTTCCGGTATATTAAAAGATCTTTATGATGATAAAAGTCCAGAAGGGGTATCACGTTACGAAAATATTCAGGCTTTATTAGCAGGTATTAAAGAATTCACTGAAAATGTAGGTGAAGATGAAACTGCTTATTTGAGTGACTTTATGGTTGATGTTGCACTTTTGACCGATGCCGATGAAGAAAAAGAAGAAGATAAGGATAAGATCACTTTAATGACTATTCACTCCTCAAAAGGTTTGGAGTTCCCTTATGTATATATAGTAGGACTAGAGGAGAACCTCTTTCCATCTCAAATGGCATTGAATTCCCGAACGGAGTTAGAGGAAGAAAGACGACTCTTTTACGTTGCCTTAACCCGAGCGGAGAAAAATGCTACTTTGACCTACGCTACAAGTCGCTATCGCTGGGGAAATTTGATAACAAGTGAACCAAGCAGATTCATTGAGGAGATCGACAAGCAGCATTTAGATGTAGCCAAATCAGGAAGAAGTAGCGGAGGCGGAAGGTCATTGAACCAGGTAAACTTGGAACGGAAGACGGGATCAGCCACCAAAAGTGTTTTCTCTACGAAACAAAGAAACCTAAAGCGAGTTTCTTCGGCTGATACAAAACCTAAAAGTGGAACACAAGCCAGTTTATTGGATTTAAAAGTTGGGAATAATGTGATGCACGAACGATTTGGAAAAGGAAAAGTTGTGGGCTTAGAAGGAAGTCCTCCAGTAAAGGCAACTGTGTTTTTTCCTAAATCCGGAAATAAGCAACTACTACTAAAGTTCGCCCGACTGGAAATTCTCGACTAAATCTGTAAGCGGAAGACAATTTGAGTTCCGCAAGGATCCCCCAATTTAGTTGTAAGATCAACAATTTCAAACGGAACAAAAGAGCCATCTTCATTGAGGTTAGACAATCTTTCCTGAGTTACAGCAAGTGCCGTTGATTTATGATAGTTTTCTTTTTGAGAATTGATTTGAGCTGCCTTTTTCCTTCCACGGCCATTATCGGCAATTGAACATTCAAGTAAATGTTCGTTGAGAAGTTTAAAGCCTATTTTAATCTCCCCTCTTCTATCCAAGTCTTTTAATCCATGAATAATGGCATTCTCAATAAAAGGTTGAATCATTAAAGGAGGAAGCAATTCTTCATGAGTATCCAACTCCTCGTCAATGTCAAACTCCAGATTTAGATCAATTCCTGAAGTTAGCTTCTCCAACTGGACATAGTTTTCTAAGGTCTCTACTTCATCGTCAATAGATATAAATTTCTCCCTTGAGTTTTCTAATACTCTCCTCATAAGCTTTGAGAATTTAGAAAGAGCATAACGTGCCTTATCAGGATCGTTTAAAATAATGAGGTTATGAATAGAGTTGAGTACATTAAATATAAAGTGCGGATTCATTTGCAAACGCAAAGCCTTTTGCTCCAGTTCAATTAAGTTCTTTTCCATTTCCAATTTCTCACGAATCGCCCTATTCTTCCTCCGGACACGAAAAACAATGATTAAAATGATCAATAAAAGGATGAAAGCTGTTAAACTGTAGTAGCTTGCTTTAAACCAAAACTTCTCCCAATAAGGTTGATCGATCTCAAAATTTATTTGCAATGCTTCTACATCCCAGTTATCATCGATAGACGCTTTAACCTCAAAAGTGTATTTGCCCGGAGTAAGGTTAGAATAAACAGCTGCATTAATTTTAGAAGGCGGCGTCCAATCCGGATTAACTCCTGATAATCGCCATCGGTATTGAATGTTTTTCCAATAGATAAAATGGATTGCCTTAAAATTGAATTGAATGTTGTTTTGATCATAAGGCAAGAGTAGATCTTTGACCATTTTACCATCTTCATAATAGTCACGGTATTCCGTTTCTTCAATCGACTGATAAGCTATTTGAAAATCTTCTATCCATAAAAGTGGAGGCTTGCGTTGAGCATAATTGACCTCTCCCCCTTGATATTTGTAAAGTCCATTAACCGTTCCAAACCACAAATTATCATCCTGGTCACAATAGTTTGCATTGATATTGGTTTCTACACCTTCAAACCCTTCTTCAAAACCATAATGCTCAACTGAGCGAATTTCGTTAAGCGAATCCAAATACAGTCGATCTAACCCTTTCTCCGTTCCAACCCAAATTTCATTGTCGTTTAGAATTAGTTGATAGATATTATTAGAACTCAATTCCTCTGAAGAAGTCACCCAACTAGTATTAAACAAAGAATCATCTTTTAACTGAAAACTGAATATGCCATCTTCTGAAGTTCCCGCCCAGTAAAAACCATCTTTTCCAACAATGTTTCGAAAGGTAGTTTGACTCTCACTAAAGTTATACACCTCTTTTTGATGAACATATCCAATAGTACCCGATGTTCCAGTTGTATACCATAACCTATCATCAACAAAACACAAATCAGATACCTTTGATGGCAGTTTTCCTTTATTCACCTTTAGCCTGGAAAACTTCAATGAAACAGGAAAATCTCTCCCTTTATTTACTTTATAAATCCCTCCATCACTTGATCCTACATACATCGTTCCCGACTCAGGATCTTCTTCAAAACATTTAATCCAATTTGCATTTAGGCCCAATCTTCCTTTGACACTATAAATGGTATCCTTTTGATCAGAAGCAGAAAAGATTCCTAAACCTTGTCCCTCTGTTCCAATCCACACATCTCCGGTTCTATCCTGATATAAAGCTTTCACCTTTGAGGAATGAAACCCAAATTCTTCGTCAAATAAAACAGTGGAAGTATCATTAATTCTCAGCACCCCCGTTCCTTCAGTCGCCACCCACAAATTTTCATCTCTATCATGAAGGACGGAAAAAATATAGTTTGAATTGAGCCCACTAGCCGTTGAATATTTAATGAAAGGACTATTTTGAAAAATGGACACTCCCCCTCCACTCGTTCCTAACCAAATATTTTCCCAATAATCCGCAGCGATAACCTTGACATTGTTATTCGTTAAGCCATTCTCTGAATTAAAGTTTTTCAGCGACTTATCCCGACGATTGTAAACATAAACCCCATTGTTCAAGGTCGCAATCCATAATTCACTATTCTCCGATACAAAAAGATCCCAAATAATTTTGTCAGACAGTTCCTCTAAGGCTGGTAAGTCTACTCTCCCCTCTGTTGGATGTAATACATTCAATCCTCCATCATAAGTTCCAACAAGTCGATAATTTAGAAAGTCAATAGCTGTAGTGACTCTATTCCCCGTTAGCATTTTACGATCCTTGCTAATCTTTTTTAAGGGATCCTTATAGTTGAGTAATCCTACAACAGTACAACACCATAAATCTTCTTTTGAATCGAGATAAAAACTCTCACAGTTCACTGTGCTGATATTTGGGTTTTCCTGATAGTTCTGAAACTCCCCAGCAAAATAAATCATCACTCCACCATTAGTTGCCAGCAAAATTTCGTTTTCGTATTTAATAATGTCCTGAACAATGATTGACTTATTAGCGAATTGAAAGTTTCGGCGGAACTGTCCTTTTAAAGAAAAAATGCTGACTCCTCCTTTTTGACCAACCCAAATTTCATTATCAATCTGTTTTAGGCTATAAATACGATTTGAAATGAGGGAGTCATTTTTGGTTTTGATTTTAATCTCCGCACCATCATAAATACAAAGTCCACCACCTTGTGTTCCAATCCAAGCCATGTTACGCGAATCAAATAAAATCGCGTATGCTTGCGATTGGGGTAGCCCCTGTTGAATGGATAACTCCTGAAAATTGAAAGCCTGGGCATTAGCCTTACCACCTCCTATTTGGAAAAAGGAGAGCAACAAAATTCCCTTCAGGACTAAAATCTGTATGATCCGGCAATTAAAAAACAAACAAATACAATTAATAAAACAGAATCTCAGATTCTATTAAAATGTGTAGTTTTCGATAAGCAAAACGGAAGATAAATATAATTTGAAATTCATTCGAAAAATAGTATCACGATTATGGCGTTTTACCAAACGTTATAAATATATGATCGGAACTTTTTGGTTAACGATCTTTTTACTGTGGTTATTTTGTCTCCCAAAAGAACTATTTGATGATCCTACCAGCACCGTTATTTATGATCGAAATGGAAATTTGATTGGAGCCACTATTGCGGATGATGGTCAATGGCGTTTTCCATATAACCCCATAGTCCCCGAAAAGTTCAAACGGGCCATTATTGAATTTGAAGACCGCTCATTCGAATCACATTGGGGAGTTAGCATGAAAGGCATGGGAAGAGCCATGTATCAAAATATTAAGGAAGGGAGAAAAGTCAGTGGAGGAAGTACCATTACCATGCAATTAATGCGAATGGCGCGAAAAGGACAAAGCCGAACCGTTTGGCAAAAGGTTGTTGAGATTTTTTGGGCTACTCGTGCCGAATGGCGTTATTCTAAAGATGAGATTTTAGCCCTTTATGCCAGTAATGCCCCTATGGGAGGAAATGTAGTTGGACTGGATGCTGCTGCCTGGAGATACTTTGGTCGTCCCGCCAACGATTTGACCTGGGCTGAATCGGCGACTTTAGCCATCTTACCTAATGCACCATCCTTGATGCATCCGGGCAAAAACAGAGAAAAACTAGTTGAAAAACGAAACCGACTTTTGGATCGTCTATATGAAGTGGAAGTCATGGACTCTCTTACCTGGGTTTTATCCAAACTTGAACCTTTACCAGAAGAACCACATCCCATTCCAATGATTGCTCCACAACTCTATACCCGAATCATAAAAGATGGTTTTAAGGGACAAGTTGTTCACACAACATTAGATATTTCAGCTCAGGAACGAGTAAATGCCATTGTTCAATTTCATCATGAACATTTAAAAGAAAATCAAATTCATAATGCAGCTGTATTGGTTATGGAGGTTGAAAGTGGTGACGTAATTGCCTACACTGGGAACGTTCCTGACGTTGAAGCTGAACATGGTAAAGATGTTGATATCATTACTGCCCCCAGAAGTACTGGTAGTATTCTAAAACCTTTCCTTTATGCGGGAATGCTGGAAAATGGTGAAATTACACCCGAGATGATTGTACAGGATGTCCCAACCGTCATGTCTGGTTATTCTCCTGAAAACTATAATCTAAAGTATGATGGGGTTATTGCAGCAAATACAGCTCTTTCCAAATCATTGAATGTTCCTTTAGTTAGACTATTGACTAAGTTTAAAGTTCCGAAGTTTCATTTTCTATTACGTAAGTTAAAATTCAGTACCATCAATAAAAGTCCGGACCATTATGGTTTATCATTGGTTTTGGGTGGAGCTGAGGCTAATTTATGGGACTTAGTTTCGGCTTATGGAATGATGGCACGTAGCCTGAATCAATACCCTAATTATCAGAAAGGAATTAACAGAAAAGCTCACTATTTAAAATCTCATGGATCCTTTGAGGAAGAAAACCCAATTCTCAATCCAGCTAGTTGTTGGTTCACCATGGAAGCCATGAAGGAAGTAGCACGACCAGAAGATGACATTAACTGGGAACTCTTTTCAACTTCGCAACAGATTGCCTGGAAAACCGGAACTAGTTTTGGATTTAGAGATGCCTGGGCCGTTGGTTGTACACCACGTTTTGTTGTTGGCGTGTGGGTGGGTAATGCTGATGGAGAAGGAAGACCTGGTTTAATTGGTCGGGAAGCTGCTGCCCCAATTTTATTCGATGTTTTTTCGGCCTTTCCCCAATCGGAGTGGTTTGAACAACCCTATGATGAAATGGCCCAAGTTCCTATTTGTATTAAATCTGGATATCGTGCAGGTGAAGCTTGCGAACATGTTCAGGAAAAGTGGATTCCCAAAAGTTGCTTAAATACTGTTTCCTGCCCTTATCATGATTATCTATTTGTAGATGAAACGGAGCAATATCAAGTCAATGCTTCTTGCTACGATCTTTCAAAGGCTCGTAAGAAGAGTTGGTTTATTCTTCCAACAGTTGCTGAATACTTCTACAAAAATCACGACCCTAACTATAGTTCTCCTCCTCCTTATCATCCAGATTGTGGTCAAACAGAAAATCGAGAGGAGCTCGCGATTATTTACCCAAAAGACAACAGCACCATTTACGTCCCTACCAATTTTGATGAACAAAAAGAAAAAATAGTGTTTGAAGCCGCCCATATTCAAACCAACGCTAAATTATTTTGGCATTTGGACGAAGTTTATTTAGGCGAAACCCAACTCATTCATCAATACGAATTCATTCCAAAAGTAGGTGAGCACACCTTAACAATCATGGATGAAAAGGGACGCAGTGCCCTGGTCAAGTTCCAGGTGGTAGGTAAAGACGATTAGGCTTTATTATCCAAATAGTCCGTAAGACTTTTGAGCTTATCATCCCAGAACTGCTCATAGAACATCACCCAGTCTTTTACTGTTTTAAGTGGAGCCAAATTTGCATGAACCATACTTTCTCTTCCTTTCTTACTGATTTTTACCAAATCGGCTTCTTGTAAATTCTTAATGTGCTTGGTAACCCCCTGACGCGAAATATTGAACTGCTCTGATATTTGTGTAATGGGTAATGCCGTACTGGCCACCACAAGGGCATGAAGTATTTCACGCCTTGTGGGGTCAGCAATAGCTTTAAATATTTTGTTGATTTTATCCTGCATGAACCAGTTTCTTTAAATATTCATTGAGTTCATCTACACAAGCCTTCCAGCCTCCGCTATAGTTTTCAAACATTTTAACTGCAGTATCTCCCTCATATTGTGAAATACCCGCATGCTCTAGGTAAAGTTTTGTAACAGTGTCGGACTCCTTTTCCAATTCCCATTTAACAGTAGTCTCCACATCTGTATTTTCCATAATCCAGGTGTAGATTAGGGTGTAAGGGGTGGCTACTTTAACACAACCAGTAATCTGAGTGCAGTTTTGTTCTTCACTAGCTGTAAAGGTGTACATACTGCCGACCTCTGCTTTAAAGTCCGTTTTAATAAACCAGGTGGAAATCTCCTCTGCTCGCGAAATGGCATTCCACACTTTATCTATTGGATGATGAATAATCTCTTCTCTTTTAATTACATCTTTCATGATTCTAAATTTAAAAATTAAGTTTCGTTGCGCAACCTTTCAGTTGCTAATTTACGATTTAATTTTCAAAACGCAACTTTTTAGTTGCTTATTTGTTTTTTATACCTTTTTTGTAAGACTCTAAAAAATAAAAGTCTAATAAAGTATGACCTTAGAATATTACATGATCGAATTTCAACGCAAACATTCCGAACTTTTTTCAGAAGATAAAATGGTAAAAGAGCAACAACGATTTCAGGACCTAATGCATGAGAATCTCTTGCACAGTGTTCAGGTTAGTGCAGATCTGGAAAGGGTATGGATGATTTTAAAAGTAAAAGATAAAGAAACAGCTAAAGAGGTTATTTCAACTCTCCCCTATTGCTCCCACTTTCCACATGAGATTCATCAATTAATTTGGAATGAATATTAAACAGCGTAGATAAGCGCGTTGGCGTAAGCCTGAATCCCTTTGCGTTCTCCAACAAATCCCATCTTTTCTCCACGAGTTGCTTTAATAGAAATAAGATCCACATCCACCTCTAATACCTCGGCAATAATTTGCTGCATAGATGTGATGTGAGGATTTAATTTTGGAGCTTCTAATAAAACGGTTGAATCGATATTCCCTAAACGATATCCCTTTTCCTTCACCAGCTTATAGGATTCTTTTAAAAGTATACGGGAGTCAATCCCTTTAAACTTTGGATCGGTATCTGAAAAGTGATAGCCAATATCTCTAAGGTTAGCCGCCCCAAGCAAGGCATCACAGATAGCATGAAGTAAAACGTCAGCATCAGAATGTCCTAGGGCACCTAAATCAGATTCGATTTTAACGCCTCCGACAATGAGATCACGACCTTCCACCAACTGGTGAATGTCAACTCCAAAACCAATACGAAAAGGATGAGTGGTTGAATTACTCAAAACTGGATTCTTTTTCTTTTTTGTCTCCGCCGAATTTGAATTTAAGCGAAAAACGAACTGTATTTGCCAAAGGATTTGTTCTTCGGAAAGCAGCTAAGTAAGAAACATCAATTCCGAATACACTGTAGTAAATTCCAGCTCCAAAAGTCAAATATCTTCTAGCACCTTTTGAATCATGCTCGTGGAAATATCCTGCTCTTACCGCAAGAATGTCCGAATACCAATATTCCATTCCTCCACCAATGTTAATCTCTCTCAATTCCTCTGCAAATTTACTCCCCTTTTTAACATTTACGGTTCCATCAGCATCCGTAGTAACTTGCCCTGGAGCATCATAGAATGATTGAAGGATTCCTTGTGTCACACCGACATCATTATTGATTCCTGAAATAACTTTTCCTGATCCATCCAATACAGGTGGAGTTGGAACCAATAGTTTATTAAAGTCAATTGTCCCAGTTATAGAGTTATACTTATCAAACTCCATTTTTAAAGCCGTTCCAATTCTAAGATTCGCAGGCAAGAAATCACGATCTGCATCTGTTGTATAAGCAATTCGGTTACCGATGTTAGAAATGGTTGTTGCAAATGACCAAACAGCGTCTGTTTTACCGATAGAAACATCTTCGTTAAAATAAGAATACGAAAGGTCAACGGCACCTGCTAATCCAGATTTAGATCCAGCTGATCCAACATTGATTCCACCCGTTAAATTTGAATAAATGAATTTCCCATTAAATCCAAGAGCTGATCGTTCAGAAAGTTTAAAAGCATATCCACCCAAAACTTCAAACTCATTTGGATTAAACTCACGAATAACGTTACCTAACTGATCTGTAAAAGTGATATTCCCCAATGAGAAATAACGTAATGATCCTCCAATTGCGTGTCGATCGCCTAGTTTTTTGTAACCAGCAATGTACGATAAGTGAATATCGTCAACCAATTGTCTTAACCAGGGAGAATATGAAGCTGAAAACTCAGCCTTTTCTTTTGAAAATGCCAATTTGGAAGTATTCCAATACAATGAATTTGCGTCTGGGGACAAAGCCGCCCCTGCATCACCCAATGCTCCTGATCTGGAATCTGGAGTAATGATCAAAAAAGGAACTGCTGTTGTAATCGTGTTCAACTGAATTTGCTGTGCAGCTGAATCTTGAGTGACACCAACATTTTGCGCAGTAGCTGATATACTGACAATAAGCGCTAGGAGAAGAACTAATTTTTTCATCTAAAAATAAAGTGCGTCAAATATACGGATTAATCCATGTATATCGAACAAGGTTTTATTTAATATCTCTTTGTTTTATCAATCTGAGCAGATTTTGTGATAACCGGGCATCACTAATCTTCATTTCCATTAACGGCAAAAACATTTAAAAAGTGTGGTCGATTCAAAAGAAATCACAAAATCACCAATTTTTCAATTTTTTCGGCCTTCTTACCTTCAGGAGTTTCAATGGACAGACGGTAAACATAAACTCCTCTTCCGAGTTTATCTCCATATTCATCTTTTCCATCCCAATTAATTCCGTCCGATCTAAATCCAGTGGTATTTACTGTTTCTAAAATTGTCTTCACCACTTTTCCTGAAACGGTAAAGATTTCAATTTTCACATCCAGTGAATTACAAACCTGGTTGTGCTCAAAGAAAAAGTCTGTATTTGTTGTAAATGGATTTGGATAATTAAGTAGATGTGAAATTCCAATCTCTTGTTCTTTCACCACAACAAAATCCAGTGACTCCTCAGATGAATTGTTATTTACATCCCAAACCTTAAAGGTCAATTGATGTTCACCTTCCTCTAAATTGGAAAGTGGATAAGCAATAGTACCACTTTGATAGGTATCCAAATCAGCCTCGTAGAAATTATTGAGGATGATAGGATCGGCTGTATTACCATCTATAATCAAGGTAATGTCATGTCCAATTCCGTTCCCGGTAGTATTAATACCATTTTCATCACTAATCTCTGCCATAAACTGTGGCGATTCATCTGTTAACCCACCATTAGCGAAGTTTTTATCATTCATGAATAAACTAATCTCAGGTCCAATATTATCCTCAATTCCATTTGGATCAACTCCACCAACAACAATGGTTGAATCCAAGCCATAATTATCATATGAAGTATTATTGGAATAATAGGAAATTTTACCCTTTCCATATTCGTAGTCAATATCCTTTGGTACGACAAATGAGAACTCAAACCTTCCGTTAGTTACAGTTGATTTTCCTTTATAGATAATATTATCTCTTGAATCGTAATTAAGTACTGGTGATTTGGAATCTTGTCCTAAAGTAGTTCTGATCTTAGCCTTATCATAAACCGTTGGGAATACTATACCGTTGTATGAACTAAGTAATGAACCGGAAGCATTTTCAACATGTCCTTTAACCGTAATCTTAGACAAGGCTTTCAATGAATCAGTTCCGGCTGTAATAGCCACTCCATTTAAACTATCGGTTACAATATTTGGACGAGGTTTACCCATTCGTAATGCTGGGTCACCTAGAATGCTAAAGGCTCTACGATTATTTCCAGAACCAGAAGAAAGTACTTTTGTTCTTCGCATAATCTCTCCAAGAGTTAGTGGCTTACCATTTTCTTCAAGGAAAATTTGAGAGTAAAGGTTTTTCACCATGGTCGTATTTACATTAATGTAAACCAGACGGGTTGTTGTAAGCATACTAACCGCTCCACCAAATGGTGTGGTCAGCGTAATTTCACCTGCCGAAATTCGGCCTGGATCATCATAACGACTAAACTCACAAGTTGCTGAGATAAAAATAGTCAGGTTGTTAATGTTTGACCAGGATTCTATTTGCGGAATAGTAACCACTCTTTCCAATGATAAGCCTGTCTCTCCACCGTGCCCTACATAATTGAATACCAAGGCTCCTTTATTGATATTTTGATTAATCGCCTCTTCCACATCCGGATAACGTTGACCTCCAGAAGTCACAACTTGTTGATAAGCATCTAGATAAATTTTCACCACATTCATTTCTGGAAACTTATTTTCTACCGTATCACTCAAGTTTTCGCAATCTTCCACAAAAGTTCCATTATCCTCATCATCGGCCATTAATACAACTCGCGTTCGCCAATCTCCAAAAGTTGAGGAGTAACCATTCGCATCACACTGCACACCAGAAGCATTAGAATAAAGGTATGAACCGTAGTTCATGTAATGTTCAATTTTGTTCACGACATCCTCAGCTGTTTCTAAATCTGAAACCGGAATCCGTCCTACTCCAATATCCATCAAATCACTTGACCCCATTCCTTCCAGATCATCGAGAATTCCAAAAAAGTCATCAGAAGTGTATGAATTGATGTAATCAATTTGTCCACTTTCAACACTTTGGTAGGTTGGTAGTAAATAATTATTATTCGCCACCCTATTTAAAGGATCATAGGTTCCATCCCCAAATAAACAAAGGTTTTCAGGCTCTAGACTCGGATCCCCCTCTGCTCGATCATAAAACATCTTTGCAAACCAACGAACTGCCACTGGATCTGCTGCACCACCACTAAATTCATTATAAACCTGTCCAATATTTACTACGTGAACTATTGTTCCTTGAGCTCGATGCAGGTCTGCTAAACGATCGGCCTGTGTGCGTAAAGTTGGATGGGTTACAATTAAATAATCTGCCTGTCCTAAGCTATGCAGGTTTTGGTTGGTAATGGACTCTCCATAAACTGGTGTATGAGCCTGAACACTATTAAAAGCAATAAATGATCGAACCGAATCTGCATCTTGAATGAAATTATACATTGACCCACTCAATGTTCCATTTACCCTTCGTACATTGGTTGGATCAGTAATTTCCCAAACTGCCAGAGCCGATGTTGCATTACTAACATTGTAACTCACTACATTTCCAACTCCAGTAGATGGAAGAGATCGAATGGTAAATTGGTTTGAGCCCATTCGCAGATTTCGTACATAATTCACCAAAATATAATCCAACCATGCTTCAGCCGATGGACTTGTTCGCTCAAAAGTGAGCTGAATATTCAAATTATCAGCGGTTGTAATAAACTTAACTTCTGAACTATTTACATTAGCTTCTGTAAATTCTCCCACAACAGCAGGTGTGTCAATATAATCTCTTGTTACACCATTAACGACCACTTTCATTCCACAACTACCCGTTTTATGGTAAGAAGCGACCACGGTTCGGAAAGAAACACTATCGGTTGTTACTTCTTCTAAGTTCAAGGTGACATTTTTGACCAATTCAATGTCAAAATGTTCTCCAATCCATCCATCACCTGACTTTAACAAATTGGTAGAGTTTACCTCGTGAAGCGCAACTGCATTTCCTTTACTAACCGTATGTGTAACAGGAGACGACGAATTACTAATGTTTTCAAGACGTTTAGGAGCATCTGAAGCATCAACATGAATAAAGTAATATGCCAGAGAATCATTTTGCCCTTTTCTCTCAATCATGCTTGATGGATTGATGTAAAGAGGATCGGGACCTGTAGCATAAAACAAAATATAGTCTGATGCATTAAATACTCCATCTGCATCACCTTGAATAACGATTGAATTTTTAATCAAATCATCGGGGTGATAAGCGTTATTTTGTACTGGAAGCGTTGGGACATGATTTCCGTATATATTAATATGATTAGGATTGAGCGAACTCATATTTATCCCTAAATCATTCAAAAAAGTATAATCTAACTTATGAACTCCTGATTGAGATACCCCAATTTTATACCAATCACCTGTTTTTAATACCGAAACTGAGGCAAAATCTGCTCCTCTATCACCCGATTTTGGAACAGCTTCTCCACTGACCTCAATGTCAATTTTCTTTACCAATTTAACCTGTCCGTTCACATTAATCAACGGATCGTAGGATACAATTAAATAATTTTCACTGCGGGATGTACCAAAATCGACTTTAACCGTTGTTTTATTTGGAAGGGCATTTTTATCGTAATAAGATGGTAATACAATATCCTCATATTGAAGCTGGTCAATTCGATTTGAGAATTTATGCTCTCCCCGAAAATTAATCTTTACGGTTTTGGAGGCCATAACCTCTGCTGTTAGTTCATTGTAATCGCAAGGAATGCACCGTTTAGACTCATTATCCCAAGTTGAATGAATCGAATAACGTTCTGTTTGCGCAAATCCGCTTACAGATAAGCATAATAGCAAATTAAAAATCAGGGCTGATTTGTGTTGGAAGAAGAATCTCATATTATAATAATACAACAAAAGTGATCTAAAAATTCCTTTCAAAAACGAACTAAATTAATTAATATTGCAAATCTTGCTAAAAGAAGTGCATGTAACTTTCTGAAGTATGTGACGTACTTTGTTGAGATAGATTACATTTAAATGAAATGAAAAGTTTTATAAAAAATACTGTAATCGGGGCATTTACGCTGCTTATCAGCGGAACTTCATGGTCTCAAGATCCGGAGTTCACCCAATTTTATGCCAATCCGATCTATTTAAATCCGGCCTTTGCAGGTTCACACGGATGTCCAAGGCTGAATTTAAACCATCGGAATCAATGGCCATCGATTTCAGGAGCATTTGTAACCAAT